>DAIQNC010000312.1:0-5315 GCA_036788655.1 Ktedonobacteraceae bacterium | reverse complement strand
GCACAAGGTCTTGATTTTTGGGGTTGATGGTGTGCGTCGCGCCGAACTCCTTTGCGCGTTCCAGCTTGTAGTCAACGGTATCGACAGCGATGATGATACGCGCACCCGCGATAGCGGCTCCCTGCACGGCATTCATACCGATGCCACCACAGCCAATGACCATGACGGTACTACCTGCTTCGACTTTTGCACGGTGAATAACGGCTCCTACGCCTGTCGGGACGCCGCATCCAACGAGGACGGCCTTGTCCAGTGGATAGTAGTCCATCACTTTCACGACAGAGGCATCGGGAACGACGGTGCGCTCACTGAAGGTCGAGACAACGCACATCTGTCCGATGTCGCCCTTTTCGCCATGCATTCGGAATGTGCCATCAGGCTGCGGCCCCATCAAAATCGCGGCCCCCATATTGCACAGATTGGCGTGGCCTGACGTGCAGTAGTAGCACGTGCCACACGAGGGTATGAAGGTGAGGACGACGTGATCGCCTACTTTGCAGTTCGTCACCTCTGGCCCAATGGCCTCGACGATGCCCGCGCCTTCATGACCGAGTGCCAGTGGTAAATAACTGGGTAGTTCGCCAGAGATAATGTGATAGTCGGAGTGGCAGATGCCAGCCGCGACCATCTTGACTTGTACCTCGTGCGCCTTTGGTGGGTCAAGCTCGATCTCTTCGACTTGAATGGGTTGGCCTGGTTCGTAGATAACAGCGGTTCGTGTCTTCATTGAAAAAGTACCTCCTGAGAGCGTGAGAACATCAAGCTCTCTACGAACACCGCACGTACAGTGTGCTGCGTTACAAACAACCCTTGAATGGAGAGACAATACATTGTCTCGCCTACGAAATATTGTACCCCTTTCTGAGCAATTGTGTCTCGTGTGGCAAACTATACTGGTAATAATCGGCGTCCAGTGCCTGAGCCAATTCAGGGCATGGGCTTGGGACGCGCTCACCAACATCGTTCGTCACGGTTGGATAAGGATTTGTATCGATCACGACGGTGGGGATGCTGCGTATCGCAATCTCCTCGGCAATGGAGAGCGCGTCTTGCTGAGGCGTACCGCGTCGCATATTGCCGGAGAGGTCGATATTGGCAACTCCATCCGTCAGGACGATCAGAATTGGTTTCACAGTCGGATTGCGGTAGCGTTCCGTGTCGGCAAGTCGCAAACCCTCTAACAATCCCGTTGCCAGTGGTGTGCAACCACCAATGTAGAGTTCTTCGACGCTACGTCGCGCCTGAGAAAAATTGCGCGTAGGGGGCAGAATGACACGCCCCTGTGCGAAGCGAAAGACGAGCAGCGAAACTCTATCTCGTTTCTCGTAAGCGTTTTGTAACAGTGCGAGTAGTAATCTTTTGGTTTTCGGCATGAGTTGACGCGCCATGACCGAATCGCTACCATCCACGACAAAGATGAGTAGTGAACGTGTTTTACGTTCGCGCACCTTCTGACGCAAATCATCGACGCGCAATTCAAGCTTGCCATTCGGTGTGCGACCACGTGATGCTTGATATGGTGCGGCGGCACGTACCGTTGCGGCAAAAGCAACATCGGTGACGGGATGAGCAATGCGGCTACGTGTCGAGCGTCCACTGTGGCGAGACGTGAGCGAGACGAAGCGTCGTCCGGCTTCCTGTCGTGTCACTCGGTCACGCACAATACTGATGAGCGTCTGCACTTGAGCAATGTCTGAATCTCCGCGCATAGGGCGTGTCAAACCTGCTGGCCCTTCGCGTTCATCGGTGCGCTCCTCAACTTCGACCTCTTCATCGACGGTAGCCAGCTCTTCTGGCGTCTCGCTCTCCTGTGCCGAAACGGGTAGTTGCTCGAAGGCCCGAATAATTTGCTGTGTGACTCTACCGTCGTTTCGCATACGGTGTGGCATGGCAAGCGTCACGGCCTGTTCGATGTCGGGAAGTTGTACCTCGGTACGATTGTCCCATGCCGCGATAGCGCGTGCCGTTCGTAGCACCACGAGGTCGCCACGATGCCCTTCCGCATGTAGTCGCTGATCAACGATAACGGCAATGACCTGTTTCAAGTAGCTGGAGATGCGAATAGAGGGTAAGAGATGACGAGCGCGAATAATACGCTCTTTCAATATGCTTTCTGCTTCGTCCCATTTACGCGCAAAATCTATCGGGTTCGCGTCATAGGCCAATCGTCGCTCAACCACCGTCGTGCGAATAGCTACATCACGAATGTCTTCCGTATCGACATAAAGGCCAAGTCTATCGAGTAGCTGTGGACGTAACATACCTTCTTCAAGGTTCATAGTGCCAATGAGCGTGAAACGAGCCGGATGCACTATCGAAACGCCTTCGCGCTCGACGCGATTGATGCCTAGAGCAGCAGCGTCCAGGAGCAGGTCAACGATGGTATCGTTCAGCAAGTTGATTTCATCGACGTAGAGGAAGCCACGATTGGCCTGAGCGGGTAGTCCAGGGGCGAAGTGTGTTTGACCCGTTTCCAGTGCCGTTGCGAGGTCGAAGCTTCCAGCTACCCGGTCTTCGCTGGCATTGAGTGGTAGCGTGACTAGCGGAACGGAGCGTTGCTCTGTCGGCAGACGTTCTTGTCGTGCAAGTCGCTCCTGACAGCTACTACATATCCAGCGTGGCGAAGATGGGTCACAGAAATAGGGACAATTGGCGACACCCATGATGGGTGGTAAGAGGTTCGCAATAGCACGCACCGCCGTTGACTTGCCCGTACCCCGACGCCCACAGATAAGCACACCGCCTATCATCGGGTCGATGGCGTTGAGGAGCAAGGCCAGCCGCATCTTCTGTTGTCCAACTAAAGCACTGAACGGAAAGGACATGCAAATATTCGCCTTTGTTCGTCTTCCGATGAAACAAAAATAGGGTGCGTTGCAACTGATGACGTATCGTATCACAACCAGGCAGCGAACGTCAAAATCTGGAAATTATCTGTAGTCTGGCGATGTATCGCAGACGTGCGCTAAACGATGTACAAACTCGTCTGCGATACATCGCCAGACTACAGATAGAGCGTCGATCATCGCGTTAAATATCCTGCATCGACGGGCAACGCTACTCCTGTCATGTGCCGCGCCTCATCTGACACAAGCCAGAGAACGGCAGCACTGATGGCTTCGGGTGGGAGCAGGTTGCGATCTGCAAAGAGATTGAGTTGATTCATGAGCATCAACATGTGTTCGCGTGTTGCCTCCGGGCCGGGGCCACCTGCGAACACGTCGTAGAGAGCTTGATTATTCAGCATCATGGTATCGACGCTCGTGGGACATACCGCGTTGACATTGATATTGTATTGCGCCAGTTCGATAGCAAGCGTCTTCATCAACCCAAGTACGCCATGCTTTGCCGCGACATAATGAGCGAGGTTCGCCATGCCCTTCTCACTCGCCGTTGACGCGATACACACAATTTTGCCACTGCGTCGCGCAATCATCGAAGGAATGCAAACCTTGCAGGTGATCCAGCTTCCTTTGAGGCAGACATCGACGGTTTCATCCCATTCAGCCTCACTCAATTCCCAGCTTTGACGAAATGAATACAGACCCGCATTCGATACTACGATGTCGATGGAGCCAAATTCGTGCAGTGCATGATCTGCGAGTTGTTGCATTGCGGTAAGGTCAGTCACATCGACCTGTTCAGCAATGACGGGTTGTCCGATAGCGCGAATCTCTTGCGCGGCAGCATCTAACTCTTCGCGTGTCGAGAGCGGATAGGGAATAGTCTCATATTGACGACAGGCATCACAGATAACGAGTCGCGCCCCTTCATGTGCGAAGGCGAGGGCATGAGAACGTCCCATGCCACGTGCGGCTCCTGTGATGAAGACGGTCTTATTCTGAAATCGGAGGCGAGCATTCGGGAAAACAGACATTAGTAAACACCGCAGATGCCATCAATGGTGAAATCCTCGATGATAAGTTCTTCGTCCAGTTCCTCGAACTCGAAATCATCATCTGACGATGAAGTATCCTGCGCTTCCTGCATTGCATCCTGCTCAGTGGTTACATCGTTTTTTTGCTCTATCGTGGAAGTCGTTGTGTCGGTTGGGAGTGTAGGAAGTGTGGGAAGTGTAGAAATATCAGACATGGTGCTACCCCAATCTATTCGCAGGTTGTTTGCTACAATTACAACGTCGTGAAGTAAGCATACCATCAGATACGAATGAATTCAAGGTTTTTATTCTAATTCGCCTAACATCGACCACATTACACTACATAATGTGTTACACTATAGAAAAACCTGACGGAGTAGCAACCGCTATGTAGTGGCGTGATTATGGGCATCGATGAAATAACCGAACACATGCGGATGGGTTGCCAGGGTGTGATGAATCAGACTCCTACACGCTGCTCACTAGCATATCATACGCTTACGAGCAAAGAACCAGCGTGTAGGAGTCTGATTCATCGCACCCCGGTAGCTCGGTCTACAATGTTTATCATCATGCCACTACATGGAACATATCTTTAATGAGAACAACAATGCCTCATATCGCGTAGCCGTAGCGTCTCATCAGCATAAATTACTTGAGAAATGTAATGTAATGCCAGCCTCTCAGTGCTTAACCTGATCTCAAAAGAGCAGGTTTTCGCAAAGGAGCCATATATGTCAACAATAGAAATACCTCTGTTTCCTCTTGCGGTGCTGTTTCCCGGCGCGGTCTTGCCCTTGCACATCTTCGAGCCGCGTTATCGCCAGATGGTTATCGATTGCCAGAATGCAGACATGCCAATTGGTATTGTATTACCGAAGCCGGAAAGCGAGTTTATGAGCGAAGTTCCCTGTACTGTCGGCACAATGGCAGAAATACATAATCTGGAAACGTTGGACGATGGGCGTTACCTGTTCAATGCGGTTGGCACACGCCGATTTCGCATTCTGAGCCAACATCACCAGAAGCCATACATTACTGCGCTCGTCGAGCCGTTCGATGATGAAGCCGAGCCGCTAAGTGAACTCAGAGATGTAACACGTGCAGCACAGCGACTTTTCAAGGAGTACATCGAGATACTATTGGAACCAGAGAGTGAAGCGAGTGTGCAGGGGCGCATTCCCACTCAGCCAGAAGCTCTCTCATACTTCATCGCCTCGCTGCACCAAACCATTGATGATGAGCAGAAGCAGCAATTTCTGGAGATGACCTCAACCTCTGAACGCCTGAATGAAGAAGTAAAGATTTTGCGCCGCGAAGTCCCCTTCATGCGCGAGATTCTGTCGAAGAAAATACCTGATGAACGCACACGGCTGAACTAATATAAGAAAAAAGAATGTGTTGATAGGAAAAATTGGAAATTTTTCCTATCAACACA
>DAIQNC010000311.1:0-5327 GCA_036788655.1 Ktedonobacteraceae bacterium | reverse complement strand
TTTCATAGCTCTGAGTATACCACATCCCTGATCACCTCTCTTGAGAATGCACTAGGGCGCGTGTCAATGTCACAAGGGTAACAAACGTCTGATACAATCCAAGCAGGTCATCGCTCACTACGCGCACTGTACGAGCGTTGACGCGCTCAACTCCGCGTATCCAGAGAGCCATCTCTGCCATGTCCGCAACAAGAAAGGTTATTTCCATGGTGGTAGGCATGTTGAAATGCGGTGGTTGCATTCGCTCGATATGTTGTACCGCCTTTGTTGCACCATCTTGTAGCATTTTACAGGCAACTGTTGGATGAATATGAGCAGATGCAAAACGTCCAAGCGACTCCTTCACAATTACTTTTTCAGCCTGTGGAGCGATACCCTCTGCCTCATGTGCCGTCGCTTCGTCACCACTGACAAAAATAATTGGGACACCGAAATGTGCCGCAACGAGCGCATTCAAGCCCGACTCGCCCACAATGTCGCCGTTGAGACGAACTTCCCAGATAGCACCTGGATTGTAGGTGTGCGAAAGTACAGCGCGTTCTGCGCCAATCGAGCCATGATAACTAACAAAACACACGCCATCGAAGCTGCTATCTAATCCCTGCATCATATAAAGCGGCTTATGACGCCCAGTAATCAATGTCGCATTGCCGAGCAAATCTTGAGGATGCAAATTGCGCATATTGTGATGTGCGTCGTTCACAACGAACTCAGTTGCTCCAGCATTTTTTGCTCCCTGAATGACAGCGTTAACCTCGTTCGTCAACAACTGCCGCCCTTGCTCATACTCTGCGTTGCCTTCGATAATCTGTTCCCAGGCAACAATGCCGCTTGTCCCTTCAAAATCGGTTGAAAGAAAGAGTTTCATAATGACTACTGCTCCTCAAATAGATAAATAAGGGCATCAGCCAGCGTATCGCGCCACAGTCCCCAGCTATGACTTTGATGCTCTTCATGATAGTAGTAGGGATAATCATGCTCAACCACTTTATCGCGTAATTCGCGTACAGGCGTAAGGAGATCCCAACACGTTCCCAGCTCGGTAGTGCGGAAGCAAGACTCGTAGCTGCCAATCGCAAGCGCGATGCGCAGAGGCAAACGTGATGAGGCATCGAAAGTTGTAAGTGCGTCATATTTATCCACGCCATACACACTTCCAGTGGCAGTTGATTGAGCGCAGAGCATTCTAAAGGTATCAGGTCTTCGACTTGCCATATAGAGCGAGATGAGTCCACCCAGTGAAGGGCCGACGACACAGTGACAGGCAGGGTTAGCATCCAGCGCATAAAGGCTCTGCATTTCCGGTACAAGCTCATCACAGAAAAAACTGGTAAATACATCGCTACAATTATATTCTCTATCACGCTCTATCGGTGGAACAAATACCGCAACGAGCGGTGGCAAGCTCCCCTGTGCAATGAGATTATCCAGGATTGTTGGAACCTCACCCATCGTCAAATAATCGTAGCCATCATGGAAATAGATGCTCGGATACGGCACACCATGCTCTGTATACCCATGAGGCAAATATACCTGATAGGGACGTTGCTGACGCAGTGCCTTACTTTTGATCGTTCCCTCAGTCAATGTTCCCTGTGGCACAAGCTCGTCACGCACCGTGACAATAGGTCTCTGATATTCAGGCATCGCCAGTTCACTTGCATCACCGAATCCTGATTTCCCTCGACGCGGATTCAACGGGTCACAAAAGGACGGCATATTCGGCTCCGAAATCTCTACAAAACGATAATCCAGACGTGCATCCATCTCAAAATCATGCTGATAGTGTTGCAATCCTCCACCGATAGACTTCATGATTGACCATTGAGGCGTCCATCCATTCCACTCCGCACTAAGAGCAATCGTCTTGTTCGACGAGGCTCTACATACAAAGTGTGCCGTATGTTTCTCAATAATTGGAAACATGCCATCATGAGCAGCGATATACGCATCAGCATATGCGATTGCTTCGTTCGATTCACCAAGTTGCCTCAAATGGATCATAAATTGCTCAAACGATGGCTCACGTTGTGACTCATCTACCATACATATACCATCCTTATTTTGATATGAACTACATATAGCTCTTGCGAAAACCTTCTCCAATAAAGCGAAAGCCATGTGTACGATAATAACTTTGAGATGTTTCCATAGACAGTAATTCTATGCGCGTATGTGGATAGAGATAATGACATATATCTAATAGCATTTGTCCAATACCTCGCCCCCTGTAACGAGCATCCACTAATAGCTCCATAACATACAGTGTTATCCATCCATCCGTCATAGCACGTACAAAACCAACAACATTCTCCACGTTCTCTGCCTCAACAGCAACAAGCGTGGGCCAGGAGTTACGCCATCCAGCCAATGCATCATCGGGGCGTCGCTCTGGTGTAGGCCAGCCTTCCGCAGTCGAGAGCCTCTGAATCGCTGGGAAATCGCTCTCTACCCATACACGACAGCCAACCCCATGTGGTATCACAACTTGAGACAGTGCCTGACTCAATTGTATGTCTCGTTGCTCCTGCTGCATTTTCATCTCTCTTACTTCGATAGCTATCTGGAGTCTGGCAATAATGTACTTTCACAAATACAAACGAAATTGGGAATTCGTAGCACCCCAAATTTGGCGATGGAAATACACTATTGCGAACGCGAGCCTGAGACATAGGAACCCACCCGCAATAATGAAGGGTTAAAATTATCCCGGATACGTCGTAGGGACAGATTTATCCCGTCCATGCTTCGGTTGCTGATAGGTCAGACGGACGGGATAAATCTGTCCCTACGACGTATCCGGCGTGTTTGGTTAAGGTATATCATCGTCAGTACACAAATAGCAAGGTCAGATAACCTACGGCTATAAGAAATTCGACTAAGGGGTTGCCATAGCATAGCCGGGACCGCCAGAGGCACGACACACATCTATGCTTGCCTCGCGGCCTGTACGCTGTGGATACTGTTGCTCGACTGCCTGACGAAGCGACTCTATAGCATCATTTCGCACCAGATTTATCGTGCAGCCGCCGAAGCCGCCGCCGAGCATACGCGCACCAAGTACCCCTGGGATGGTATGGGCTATCTCAACCAGCGCGTCCAGTTCCTTAGAACTCACTTCGTAGTCGTCGCGCAACCCAGCATGGCCTTGCCAGAGAATCGGCCCAACAGCCTCTATATTCCCCATCTCAAGCAAATTCGCTACCTGTAACACACGTGCATTTTCAGCGATGATATAGCCTGCCCTACGTTGTAGCACCTCTGGCAATACATGCTTATAGACCTCGAATTGTTCGGGGGTAATATCACGAAGCGATTGTACCTGCTGTGCCTCATCGAGCGATGTTTCTGCTGCGATTGCCTCGCGTAGCAATACGACTGCCTCCTCGCATTGTTGTCGCCGCTCGTTATACGCTGATGATTTCAGTTCACGACGTACACTGGTATCAATGACGACGAGCGAGATATCGGGAAAATCAAAGGGCAGATAGCGATATTCCATCGAACGACAGTCGATAAGTACAGCTTTCTCCGGCTTGCCCAGACACGATGCAGCCTGATCAAGAATGCCGCTACGCAGTCCAGAGGCGAGATGTTCAGCGCGTTGTCCCAGAGTCGCCACTTGTAGAGGAGTCATCGTTGCCCCTTCGTCTCCTATCGTAAACTTCCCTTCGGAGAAGAGAGCGCATGCCTGTACAGATGCGATTTCTAGCGAGGCCGACGAACTGAGACCACCGCCAAGTGGAACATCGCCGCCCAGAACGGCATCGAAGCCCACAAGTGGCACACCCGATGCAGCAAGTTCCGCGCAGACTGCGAGGACATATCGCGCCCAACCAGGCAAATTTCGTAACTGCGAGTCGAACGATGCCGGAAGCCCCTGAACTGAGAATTGTGCATAGGCTTCAAAGTGAACTGACCAGAGGCGTACAACATCATCACTGCGCCTTCGGCCTGCAAACGCTGTCACACGGTCTACGGCGATGGGAAGAACAAAGCCGTCGTTATAATCGGTATGCTCGCCGATAAGGTTGACGCGCCCAGGCGCCCACGCGCCCCCCATTATACTCGTATAGGGAGTATCGTCCGTGAATACAGTAGCAAATTGCTCCATTGCACTTGTTACTGGACGTGGAAAAGTAGTCATGCTTACGCTCCCTCTTTCTGTTCAACCGATGCTATCGCCTCACGTAACTCCTGAGCCTTCTGTACTGGCAACGAATCATTCGTCCATAGACCCCAGATTGACTCTGACGATGCGGCATATTTCAGTTTGCCGGGTGCGCGTCCAATAGCAAGTATTTCGATATGCATATGGAAACGGGCATCTGCAAGCTGGTGTATTCCCATCAAGTAAGGCATTGGAGCCATTGCACCATCATACAACGCATTGTAACCACGCACAACGTCGAGCAGAAGAGCAGCCAAATCGCGTAATTCATCATCATGCATCTCATGGAGATTCGCTACATGACGACGCGGATAAAGATGTGTTTCATAGGGATAACGTACATATGGTGGAAGAAATGCCTGCCACGTTGTATTCGCTGCTACCTGATTTGGCCCATCACTTAACTCCTCACGAACACGACAGAATGGACAACCACGACCAGCCACTTCATCCTGTACAACCGTTTCCATCTCGCGCTGCAATGTGGGCGGAATCTCAGAGACGCCGAATGTTTGCCCATGAGGGTGATGTTGTGTCTGCCCAATTGCCTCACCGCTATTCTCGAAAATCATCACAGCAGCATAACGCGATGCGAGGTCACGATAGAGGTCGCGCCACAACCTCGTCACGGCAAACACCTCATCCACCGTCAACTGCGGAAAGGTGCGATGGTGATCGCGGTTATAGATGACGACGTAGGCTTCGCCAATGGGCGGAAGAAGCGGTGGGAAGTCATTCGGATGCAGCCATACCTGCGTGTCTGGCCCAACTTTTCCCTCTGTCATATCCGCACAAAAAGGACACGTATTCGTTCCTTCTCGACGGCTCGCTCGATGTGGCGCATTGACAAGATACTGGCGTAAAATGGGATTCCATATCAGAGGGGTCTGCTGCTCTACAGGGGTCTGTTGCTCCATATGTATATTTCTCCTACCTTATTGTTTTACCGCTCATACTGGCGTACCTGGCTTCCCATAAGGACACACCGTCCCTGTCGTGCAAACGTCATGAGCAACGCACCTTTATCAACGGGTTCTTGACCAGCATCCCTGCCATGTTCATCCAGAGTGAGCCACTCGTCCCATGTCGCCTTATCGGTAAATAATGCCCACGCAACGGGCGCGACCTGAGTACGCACAGAGCGCATGATCGCCAG
>DAIQNC010000310.1:4533-5344 GCA_036788655.1 Ktedonobacteraceae bacterium | reverse complement strand
TGTACTGAATGTCAAGCCGCACTGAGGAGTGACTGTCAGAGAGATACTGACGCTCTCGGTCTTGTTCAATGTACTTGAGCCGCCTGCTGTAAAGAGCAGCGTGTCGATGTATGCACCCGGTAGCAAGTTCTGGCTCTGAACATTGATATGTATGATATTCGTTGCTTTCGGATCCACTGTCCCTGATGTCTGGCTTACGTTCAACCAGCTTGCGGTTGGTGTATCCGTCGCTGTCAGGAATGAGTTCTGATCGGTTGCAGCAGACAGGACGTTATTTGTCAGAGACCATGAAAGCTGTTGTGTTCCTGGATTGCTCACCACCAGTTCCTGCCCTCCGGGATTCGTGTCACCATCCTGCGCCGTAAACGAAAGGACGGCTGGGGTGACCATGAGTACAGGCCCGGCATTCGGGGGTAGTAAGCTGACCGACATGGTAACAGCGACAACGATTGGTGATCCTACATTCGACGAGAAGGTAATTTTGCCTGTGTAGTCACCAGGAGCAAGCGTACCACGTTGAACGCCAACCTCTATCGTCTCCGTCTTACTGAATATGCCTTGATTGGGGGTTAACACCAACCAGGATGCGTCACTACTTGCTGCCCAACTGATAGCTGCATTTCCATCATTGGATAACGTGAGCGGTTCAATGGTGTTCGAGCCTTGAATGCCGGATTGGAAATCAAGTGTCTGTGTGTTGATAATCAAATGTGATGGATGTGTTGGACCCGAATCTACGATTTCCAATGTCGCATTTGCGGTATAGCGTGTGGTGTAATCTTCCGCATCAATAGAGTGAAAGCCAGGATTC
>DAIQNC010000310.1:3115-4523 GCA_036788655.1 Ktedonobacteraceae bacterium | reverse complement strand
AGTTGACCGTATCGACAGCAGTTGTTACATTCGCCGCCCCCGTCCTGCTTACTGTGACAAATGGGGAACTATTTCCAAGTAAAATTGGTTGCTCCACATCATGCGTGAGGTAGACTTTCGATAGAGGGGTAAAATGACGCAGGTGTAAGGTGATATTCTGACCATACCGAACCTTATTATCGCTTGCCCCTTCTACGGAGAGTGTCAAGGTCGGAGGCCCATTGACCACAGCTGGTGTTGTGCGATGCGAATGGGAAAACGTGAGTGAGACCAGTGCTGCGTCAATCAGTAATGCACATATTGCCATGACAGCGAGGCAGCCAAAGAGGAGTCGTAGACGTTTCCCCTGTATCTTCACATGCTTACGTCGTAAGAAAGAGACACGAAACCCCTCGGCTCTCGCACGGCGCACATCCTCTTGTTCTATACGAGCAGTTTCATGACGGTCTGGAAAGCGGCGTCGCACTAATGGGTCTGTGTGATTTGCCCATATGTCCTGTTCATTTTCTTCGGTATCTGGAATCCAGGGCCAGAGGTCGGGCATGGGACTTTCACCCGATGACGAGAAGGACGCTTCTGGTGTAGAGGGAGTATTCGGCATAGGTGTACTTTGCCGTTGAATCTCACCCGAAATATCGTGAAGAGGGGCGAGACGCGAAGCTTTTGGCGAACGACGATCTTTATTCTGTTCCACGGCTGCGATACGACGAGCAGCATCATTCAGCCGATCAATCGCTTGCTCGACCATATCGACATAGCCATTATGTGTCATCGATGCAGTTTGAGGAGGTGGGTTATCTACATGTTCCGGGGATACCGCCTCTTCCTTGTTCTTATGAGAAATATCAGGGACTTGCGGCGTAAGAAGTGTCGGAAGTGAAAATAACGGCGGCATATCCGGCATATGTGACGATGCTGGCGTCACGGGTAAGCTCTTATAAATATCCTGTACATCATTGGATTTCGCACCATCCCATTCCTCCCACCTCCCCCATTTTTCCCATCCTCCCGACATGTGCTGCCCGTCTACGTCCAATTCCTGCGAGCCATATGGAAATACTGATGCATCCTGCCTTCCCCTATTCTCCCTATGCCCATTCAAAGAATGCTCGTCCTGCTCCTCTATTTGCATACCTGCCCCCAACCTATCAGGAATCTATCCAACATGTAGTGGCCTGATTTATCAGTCCCGTATAAATATGGCGACGGGTTTGATAGAATCCTGTGAATAAAGAAAATAAAAATAGCTGAATCAAGATATAAACTATTCTATATAACGGGCTAAAATCAAAGTTTGTCACATCAAGCAAACGACAATCGGGACAATCTGGCTAGACATAATATATGTATGTGGTTGGGGACGGTGAATTTTTATGGGAAGGGGAATCAGGTAGGAACCGACGTATCA
>DAIQNC010000310.1:0-3105 GCA_036788655.1 Ktedonobacteraceae bacterium | reverse complement strand
AAGGTCTGGCATCAGGGTTGGTGTTTGCACGGTCAAAGTGAAACGCGCAAAAGAATAAATTTGAATTGCTGGTAGCTTGTAACCCTGGTTCCCATAACATTCTGGCTTCTCCATGATGCATGTAACACATACATTTGAACGCTCTATATGCATCTAACATTGATGGAATGGGAACCAGGGCGTTTGGGAACCAGGGCGTTATCGAATAACGCCCCTACGATTAGCGAAGCTCTGCACCAAGCGTATTTGCCAGCACACGCAGGATTTGCTCTTGTAGCGTATTGACCTCATTGTCGGTCAGAGTGCGGTCGGGAGCCTGATAGACGAGCGAATAGGTCATGCTCTTTTTTCCGGCAGGTATTGGTTCGCCTGTATAGACATCGAAGAGCGTTACTGAACGCAACAGGTCGCTCCCATTGGCAACGATCACATCATGTACTTCCTGTGACGAGATGGATGTCTCTACCACAATCGCCAGATCACGCGATAGCTCCTGATAACGCGAAATGGGCGTATAGGTGATGCGCTGTGGCACGGCGGCATAGAGCAGTTCCAGGTCCAGTTCCGCAAGGTAGGCACGATAGGGTAAGTCGTATCGCTGTTGTACGAGTGGATGCACTTCACCTAACACACCGACCGGGCTATATACCGCTGAGCCATCATGCGTGATACGCACAAGTTCGAGCAAGGCACAACGCCCTGGATGGAACGTTGGATGCTGTGTCGGCGTGAAGCGATAGTTGCTGATGTGCAGGCCATTCAGCAATGTCTCGACTGCGCCTTTGAGGTCATAGTAGTTGGCAGGCCGCGCAAGGTCTGGAATCCAGGATATTTCCGCAGGTCCGCACAGTGCGATGCCCACGCTACGTCGTTCGTCAGGCTGCTTATGCGTATCCGATGAGGGCAGGTAGCGACGCCCGATCTCGAAGAATCGCAACCCGGCACGATTGCGTTTGCTGTTTTCCTGCAACGTCTCCATTAAGCCGCTCATCAGGGTCAGGCGCATCGCCTCCATATCGTTGCTCAAAGGGTTGGTCAATACTACTGCTGGTATTGAGCGCGTATCGAATGGCGCAAGAGATGTGGAACGTTTGCTTTGTACGGCTGTAGCCGCCGCTTCGCGTCGTCCATTATTACCATTATTACCGTTCGAGGTATGTGTATCAGTATTTTCCTCGACACGCCCCGAACTGAGCAGAAAACGCGCAGATTGTTCATCCGCCTGAGCCAGAAGAGAAATCATTCGGGCGCGGCTGGTCATGGAGTAGGTGATGATTTCGTTCAGCCCTGCGCCAACAAGCAGTGTGCGAACGGCCTGTTCACGGTCGAACCATGACTCGCGCTGGGCTTCTGGTAGCGGCCCGACTGGAATTGTGCCTTGAATGCGGTCATAGCCAATGACACGAATCACCTCTTCCACAAGGTCGGCTCCCTCCTCGATATCGGTGCGATACGTCGGAACGGTGACGAGCATTTTGTTTCCAAGTTCGTCGGCATCGGCGGCAACCTGGAAGTTGAGGGCGCGTAACGCCTCTATCGTCTCATCGAGCGTCACCTTCATTCCTGTAAGCCACTCGACCTCGTGTAGTGAGAAGGCGAGTGTGCGCGGTTTGACGGGATTCGGGTAGAGGTCGATAATGCCAGGATGAACCGTTGCACCTGCGTACTTCTCCATCAACTGTGCGGCACGATTTGAGCCTATAATTGCCAGTTCTGGATCAAGTCCCTTCTCGAAACGGCTCGATGCATCGGTACGCAGACCTAATGTGACGGATGTGTGGCGAATATTGCTCGCTTTGAAGTTTGCGGACTCCAATAGCACCGTTGTGGTCTCATCATTGAGTTCGCTTATTGCACCACCCATGACACCTGCAATGCCCGTCGGCCCCTCTGGATCGGTGATGAGCAACATATCTGGCGTCAACTTACGCTTTATGTTGTCGAGTGTCGTCAATGTCTCGCCTTCGTGGGCGCGTCGCACGATGATGTGGTGTTGACGAACAAGGTCGTAGTCGAAGCCATGCAGAGGTTGCCCAAACTCTAGCATGACATAGTTGGTGATATCGACGATATTGCTAATGGGGCGCATTCCTGCCGCCAGCAAGCGTTGTGCCATCCACGATGGTGACGGCCCAACCTTGATGTTGCTCATGATTCGTGCCGTATAACGTGGACAAAGTTCGCTATCCTTCACTGTTATTTCTGCCATCTGTTCGGCTGGTGTTCCCTGTTCTTGAAAGGTGATGTCAGGCAGTCGCAATTCCTGACCTGTCAGTGCCGCGACCTCACGTGCGATGCCGATAACCGAAGAGAGATCGCCACGATGGGCTTTGATTGCGAAATCTAGCACGACCTCGCCCAGGATGTCTACCAGTGGTACACCGAGCGGCGTATCATGGTCGAGGATGTAGATGCCGGAATGGTCGTTGCCGAGTCCGAGTTCACGTGGTGAGCAGAGCATTCCCTGTGAGACATAGCCCATTTTCTTTGTTTCGCCAATCGTGATATCGCCAATCTGCGCTCCCACCAGAGCCAATGGAACTTTGTCGCCGAGCTTGATATTGGGCGCACCACACACAACGCCAAGCTCGCCGCTTCCTGTATTCACATGTGTGTAGTTCAGATGATCCGATTTCTCGACCTTTTCGAGATGAGTAATCTGTGCTGTGATAACCTTGTCACCCCAGGACGCGCCGAGATAATCGATAGTCTCGACTTCCAGACCTGCCATTGTCAGCGTCTGCGCCAGTTCCTGCGGCGACATCGTGATGTCTACGTATTCTTTAAGCCAACTTAACGGTACTCGCATATATATGTATCCTTATAACCTCTATTATTATGATTGCGGAAACGAACCGTGTAGGGACAGATTTATCACGCCCGTCTGGAACTATCTACCATCGCTCACACGGACGTGATAAATCTGTCCCTACACGGTTCGTTCGTACTCACAGATGCAATCATCAGAATTGTCGTAAGAAGCGTAAATCGTTGCCGGAGAAGAGGCGTATCTCGTTTACGTCGTACTTCAACATAGCAATACGCTCGACGCCCATGCCAAAGGCGAAGCCACGATATTTCGCAGGGTCATAGCCAACCTGTCGC
>DAIQNC010000309.1:4634-5345 GCA_036788655.1 Ktedonobacteraceae bacterium | reverse complement strand
CAGCCGTGATAAATCACGGCACAACATGGGATTGCGGCCCACATCAAAAAAGTGTCTTATGTAAGACTTACCAACATTTCTTCTCTATGAAGAGGTATTTTTATATGTCTTACACGTACATTCCTATTTCTATGTATATCGAATTGGCTCGTCATGCGATATAAATGCTCATTCAACTGTGAAGTGCGATGAAAGTGGGAGTGAACGGACGCAGAAGGATATCTGTGTATACTATAGGCAGTAAAGGATGATCGTTGGGGTGCCAATTGCTCCCGTCGAGCGATGCTCCGATTGTCACAGGGCGCGAATGCTGTGAGAAGTGATGTTGAGCCTACTCGCTCCACATTTTTCTACATCCGTTGTCGTGGCGATGCGTTGTAGCGTTGTTCCGGGCGATCTTCGGTCATCCTTACCCAGGATACCTTCTTCCTGTACCCCCGTGTAGGTAACGCGAGACGTGATGAACGTCTCGCGTTACTTGTTTTCCCCCAGTTCTCTGTAGGAGCATTGATGGCCTTTGACCTATACAGCCAGATTAGACCTGAAATAGCTTTTCTATGCGTCCAATACCTTTGTAAGCCCACAATAAATAAAAGCTATTACTGTTGAGAGAGTATACAATGCTTGATATCACCACTTTTTTTGAGAAGAATGATCGCGTACAGGTCTATCGTCCTGGTATGTGTGATGACGAGGGAAGCTGTGTCCTGT
>DAIQNC010000309.1:0-4622 GCA_036788655.1 Ktedonobacteraceae bacterium | reverse complement strand
ACGTGGAGAGTATAATGCCGCGCTCAATGCTGCGATTGCACTGGCAAATCGGCTCGCCTTGCCCGTTATCGTTCTCTTCGTTGTCGCGGACTATCCTGCCGCCAATTTGCGTCACTATACCTTTCTGCTAGAGGGCATACGTGATGCGGCACAGCGTTTGCAAGAGCGAGGAACGCCACTCATTATTCGTCGAGGCTCTCCACCTGATGAGGTTGTCAAGATAGCGAAGGAGTTGAGGGTCGCCGCCGTGATAAGCGATGAAAGCGATATGCGAACGCCGCGTACATGGCGTACCGAAGTCAAGAAAAGACTTAGCGTTCCCTTTGCCTGTGTGGATGCCAATGTTGTTGTTCCCACAAGATATTTTCCGAAAGAGGAGTGGGCGGCACGTACTCTTCGTCCTAAAATACAGCGTGTTCTCCCCGCGTATTTGCAACCAGTTGTAGACCTCGAACCAGCACATCCATTGAAACGTCCCCCGTGCGACGCTGGCGATACAAAGAATCCTTTGAGCTACCTCGATAGCCTGTCGATTGATCGCAGTATACCACCTTCTAACATATTTCATGGCGGACAGCAAGAGGGTCAGCAGCGAATTGAGCAGTTCATTCAACAGGGGCTTGCGAGCTACGGCACAAAGCGCAACAATCCAGAGCTTGAAGGAACCAGTATGCTCTCGGCTTACCTGCACTTCGGACATATTTCGGTACAGCAATTAGCCTGGGATATCGAGCAATACGCTCCTGAGAAGACGGGCAGTTCGCATATCGACGCCGATGGTGGACGCGCTGCCTACCTGGAAGAGTTGATCGTGCGCCGCGAACTGGCAATCAACTTCGCGCTCCGCAATCCTCACTACGACTCGTTAGAGGGATGTCCTGATTGGGGCAAGAAGACGCTTGAGAAACACGCCAGCGATCCGCGTCAGTGGGTCTACTCACGCGAGGAGTTGGAGCAGGCACGTACACACGACGAGCTGTGGAATGCAAGCCAACGCGAGATGGTACAGACAGGCCGAATGCACGGCTACATGCGAATGTATTGGGCAAAAAAAATCCTCGAATGGACGGCGACGCCAGAGGAAGCCTTCGAGGATGCCGTCTATCTCAACGACAAATACGAAATCGACGGACGCGATGCCAACGGCTATACGGGCATTGCCTGGGCTATCGGGGGCAAGCATGACCGTCCATGGGGGCCAGAACGCCCCATTTTCGGCCTCGTGCGCTACATGGCACTCAGTGGAATGCAACGAAAAATGGATACACGAGCATATATCTATAAGTGGCGACGAAATCCGTAGGAAACCAATTAGGGACATTTGTGTAAAAAAATATGAACAGTCGTGGAGTGGCGACGGGGTGTAATGAATTATGCCCGTACATTTTCGCGTTGGTGAGACATTGTAAGTGAGGAAAAGAGCAGAATTGAACATTGTGGGCATTTGTGGGAATGTACGGGCATAATTCATTACACCCCGTCGCCACTCCACAAATGCCCACAATAATTAATCAATGTCCACCCTTACGCCCCTACATCTATCTCCGCATCCACCAGCACCGCTTCTTGCTCCACAGGCTCACGAATGTCGATGTCCAGTTTGTCATCAACAGCAGTTACGTGGACTTCACCGTTCTGCGGAATGTCGGCGAGCAGAATACGCATACTCAACGGCACAGTAAGCAGACGTTCGATGACGCGGCGTAGTGGTCGCGCTCCCTGTGTCTGGCTAAAGCCCTCTTTACACAGCAGGTCTATCGCACTCTCATCCGCTTTCAGTATCAGACCCTGTTCGAGTAAGCGCGTGGCAAGCTCGTCCATCTGTAGGCGCGTGATGGCATGTGTTTGTGCCTCGGTCAGCGCATGGAAGATAACCACCTCGTCGATACGATTTAGAAATTCCGGGCGGAAGGATTGGCGCAAGCGATCCATTAACTGGTCGCGTTGCATCTCTTCGGCGTTGTTCTTCGTGCCAGCGCGGAAGCCATGCGGCATTGAGCGACCCAACATATCGGTGCCGATATTCGAGGTCATAATCCAGATAGCGTGTTGCGCGTCTACCGTGTGACCCTGCCCATCCGTCAAACGCCCTGCATCGAAGACTTGTAGGAAGAGGTCAAAAACCTCTGGATGCGCCTTCTCCACCTCGTCGAGTAGCACCACGCAATGAGGACGACGACGAAGTTTACCCGTCAACTGCCCTTCCTGATCGTAACCAACATAACCGGGCGGCGAGCCTATCATGCGTGAAACGGCGTGTTTCTCCATGTACTCCGACATATCGACGCGCACCAGTGCTTCCGGCGAGCCAAAGACCTCGGCAGCCAGCGCACGTGCAAGCTCCGTCTTACCCACGCCTGTTGGTCCCAGGAAAAAGAATACCCCGGATGGGCGATTGCGTGGTTTGAGGCCAGCACGCGCCACTTGAATCGCCTGTGCCACACGCCGTACTGCATCATCCTGACCAATGACACGCGACCTGAGACGCTGTTCGAGGCTCAATAATCGCTCACGCTCCTCTGGCCCAGGAGCGCGAACGGGAATACCAGTACGTTGCGAAATCACCTCAGCGATGAGCGCAGACGTAATCTCTGGCTCGCTCTGCTCCTCTGGCTCGTCCCCTGCTTCCAGCGACGCAACACGTGCCTGTGAACACGCCTCATCGAGGACGCTACACGCCTTATCTGGTAGGCGTAAGTTGGGCAAATATTGGACGGAGAGATGCACGGCGGCATGAAGTGCATCATCAGTAATCGTCGCATGATGATGTCGCTCGTAGAGTTCGCGCATTCCTAAGAGGATTGCGAGAGCCTCTTCGGGCGTTGGCTCCTCAATTTGAATCGGACGCAGACGACGTTCTAAGGCCGCATCCTTCTCTATGGTGCGATACTCCTGGGGTGTCGTGGCTCCAATGCAGCGCAAGCGACCGCCAGCGAGCGCAGGTTTGAGAATGCCTGCCGCGTCGATACTTCCATCGGCGGCACGGCCTGTGCCAATGAGCAAATGCATTTCGTCGATGAAGAGGATGATATCGCCACTCGTCTCCGCCTCTTCGAGTATCTTGAGCAATCGCTCCTCGAACTCGCCGCGATACTTGGTTCCAGCAACCAGCGAGCTTGCTGATAACTCAATGATGCGCTTGCCCCGTAGTTCTCGCGGCACTTTATCCTCGATGATACGCTGTGCGAGGCCACCCACAATCGTCGTCTTACCCACACCGGAGTCACCGATGAGGATAGGATTGTTGCGATCCTTGAGCATCATGGTCTGCATCAACTGTCGAACCTCTTTTTCACGCCCAATGAGCGGTGTCAATTGATGGTTCGCCGCCTGTTTCGTCAGGTCACGCCCCAGCTTCTCTAATACTGAACCGCTCCCTTTCGCTGAGACTTCGGGCATCACGCCTGTGGGTTGATCGAGTGGTGATTGCAATGGCTCAGGTGGTGGTACAAGTTCAAGCAAGGCTCGCGCACTACTCGCCTGAATAAGATCGCTCAACTGTGAAGGATTGATGCCGAGTTTAGTCAATAGCTCATGCGTCACACCATCGCCTTCGCTCAAGACCGCCTGTGCAATCGCACGTTCATCTACAAACGACGAACCTGCGCTCGCAGCGTTTCGCTCGGCAGTCAGCAGTATTTCTTTACAGCGTCGCGTCGGCAGAATTGGTGTTTCACTACTTGCTTTACCGGAGCCGAGGGCGAGGCGAATCACGTCACGCACCTGCTTCGAGGAGAAACCGAGGCTACGCAATGCATCCTGCGTACAACCGCCATCGAGCTTGGTAAGGGCTATGAACAGATGCGGCGTTCCCAGATAATCTTTACGCATTCGTCGTGCCTCGCCCAGTGCAAGCTCTAGCACGGTACGTAGAAAGCGGCGGTCTGGCGAACCAGAGGAAGAAAATAGTGGCGGCATAATGGTGTTGTCATCCAGTACATCTCTATGAGGGTCTGAGTTACGGTGTTCGGCACTTCGCTCTTTATCGGCAAGCGAGGCAGAGACCAGACGTTGCGTTGGATCACCGTAGAGAACAAGGCTCATCGGTGAAGCGTCATTGGCACGATTGAGCGTGATACGGGTACGTCGCATGGCCTCGCCCACTGTGATACCATCCGCAATATCCTGATAAAACAAGGCAGTGAAGTTCCGCATGTGTTGCGGCGATAGCTTCCAGCGTGGCACAATCACTGCTCCTGCACCCATCGTCAACAGGCTATCTGCGAGTCGCTCTATCAGATCATCGCGCTCATGCTGCCCTAACGATATCGTTGCATTGCCATTCCGGGCAGCACGTTGTTCATCATATAAACTCAAAACGATAAGTGGGCGTCTGGGCAATGATTGTAAGAGTTGCTCTACCGCCGCGCCATCCAGACGCGAGTTGCCAGCAAGGGGCAGCGTTACCTCTCCTGTTCCTGTCACAGTGGGAAATGGCCCGGCATAATGCAGCACCTGGAGTGCCTCTCCGCCCATACGTAGACGCATCTCTAGCTGATTCGCTTGCTGCCGATACAGAATGGCACGTGAAATCGTCTCTGGCAATTCTGTGGAGAGCGAGGCAATTTCCTCTTCCGCCGAGGGACGCTCACCCGTAGGATTCACCAGGAAGAGCATTGAGA
>DAIQNC010000308.1:0-5352 GCA_036788655.1 Ktedonobacteraceae bacterium | reverse complement strand
CGAATTGCTCGGCTTCGAGAGCCGTATAGCGTTTGACGTTCTCGAACCACTCGGTACTGTTACGTGCGCTATTTTGTAGCTTGATAACCTCGATTTTGCGTTCCGCCTCATATTGCAGGAGTGCGGTAGGAATGTCTTCGTGTTGCTGTAGAGCCTTCACAAGGGCGATGGCATCTTCCAGAGCCAGTTTCGTACCTGATCCTATTGAAAAATGTGCGGTATGAGCGGCATCACCTAATAGCACAATGTTGTTATGTGTCCAGTGGGCATTATTGATGCGTAGGAAGTTGAGCCACGGATTAGCAAGGTGGCGAGCATTATTCAGGAGTGGATGACCGTCAAGATAGCGAGCAAAGAGACGCTCACAGAAGGCGACACCCTCATCGGCACTCATTTTGTCGAGTCCAGCACGATGCCAGTTCTCTTCGGGCGTTTCGACGATAAACGTGCTTGTCTCGCGGTCAAACTTGTAGGCATGAGCCTGAAACCAGCCCCATTCGGTTTCCTCAAAGGCGAAGGTGAAGGCGTCGAAGAGTTTGTGCGTTCCCAACCAGGTATATTTACAACGTCGTTTCTCGATTTCAGGTTGGAAATATTCAGCGTATGTGCGACGAATGGTGCTGTTGACGCCATCACTGGCAATAATTAAATCGGCGTTGGCATAGAGCGCATCGTCCTGAACATTGGTCTCGAATATCAACTCGACACCCAGTTCCTCACATCGCGCTTGCAGAATATTGAGGAGTCTTTTCCGTGCGATGCCGCTGAAACCATGTCCACCAGAGGTGATTGTACGCCCTTTGAAATGAACATCTATGTCGTCCCAGTGGTTAAAGCTGTCGAGAATAGCATCATACGTCGGGTGGTCAGCACGTGCGAGATTGTTGAGCGTCTGGTCGGAGAAGACGACGCCCCAGCCGAAGGTGTCATAAGGTCGGTTGCGCTCGATGACGCTAATAGATGCCTCTGGCCGAGCCTGTTTCATGAGTAACGAGAAATAGAGACCAGCCGGGCCACCGCCAATACAGACGATACGCATAGATATTGCTCCTCTACGAAAGGGAACCTGTACTTATCATATTGCCTGCACATATTTTAGGTTAAAATATTTTAGATGTCAAGTAATTTGTATGGATATGAACGAAATACTCTGGGAATTGCGTAGGGACAGATGTATCCTGTCCGTGCTAACAGATAGGAATGGGTCAGGCGGACAGGATACATCTGCCCCTACATCATTATATGACGCTTGACATTACCTGAAACACTGTCTACCATGATGAGCATAGGCCACAAGCTAACAACGACTTTTCATTATGTCTGTTTGAACTCAGAGAGGAGTGCATCATGCCTGACAACAAGCACGTCAAGTATGTTTTGAGCGAGGATGAGATGCCCCGTGCGTGGTACAACATTACGGCTGATATGCCGAATCCACCTGCACCTGTATTGCATCCCGGTACGAAGCAACCTGTAACGCCCGATGACCTTGCACCGCTGTTCCCGATGGCACTGATTATGCAAGAGGTGAGTACCGAGCGGTACATCGAGATACCTGATCCTGTGCGTCAAGTGTATTTTCAATGGCGACCATCTCCACTCTTTCGCGCACGAAGGTTGGAAAAGGCATTGGATACTCCTGCCCGTATCTACTACAAGTACGAAGGTGTGAGTCCGGTTGGTAGTCATAAACCCAATACAGCAGTGCCACAGGCTTTCTATAACAGGGAAGAAGGTGTGAAGAAGCTCTCGACGGAGACAGGTGCAGGGCAATGGGGGTCGGCACTGGCGATGGCAGGAGCATTTTTCAACATGGACGTGGAAGTGTTCATGGTCAAGGTTTCTTACCAGCAGAAGCCGTATCGTCGTGGCCTGATACAGGCATTTGGCGCAACGGTTCATGCCAGCCCCACAAATCTGACGGATGCCGGGCGAAGCATTCTCGCGAAAGACCCGGAGAGTCCCGGTAGCCTCGGTATTGCGATTAGCGAGGCGGTAGAGGTTGCGGCAAAGAGTGGTGGCACGACAAAGTATTCGCTCGGTAGTGTTCTCAATCATGTGATGACGCACCAGACAATCACTGGTCAAGAAGCTCTGCTCCAATTAGCACAGGCTGACGATTATCCTGATGTAGTGATTGGTTGCACTGGCGGCGGAAGTAACTTTGCGGGTCTCGTCTTCCCCTTTATCGGAGAGACATTTACAAAGGGACGCAAGACGCGCTTCCTGGCGGCTGAACCAATGGCGTGTCCAAGCCTCACAAAAGGTGTTTATGCCTACGACTTCGGCGATACCGTCGGGCTGGTCTGACGCCGCTGATGAAGATGCACACGCTCGGGCACGACTTCGTGCCCGATCCGATCCACGCAGGCGGGTTGCGCTATCACGGCATGTCACCGCTTATCTCGCAACTGCATGAAGAGGGAATCATCGAGGCACAAGCCTATCATCAGAATGCCGTCTTCGAGTCGTCCATCCTCTTTACACGAGCCGAAGGGATCATTCCTGCACCTGAGTCGGGACACGCGATACGGGCAGCCGTTGAAGAGGCATTGCAGGCGAAGGAAGCAGGCCAAGAGCGCGTTATCCTCTTCAACCTCTCAGGTCACGGTCACTTCGACATGGCCTCGTATGACAACTACTTCGCGGGCAAGCTGCAAGATTACGAGTATCCTGCGGATGCTGTTGCTTCTGCACAGGAACGATTGCCACAAGTGGTGTAGACGCTGATTTTGAACATGCGTTGTAAGAAACGGACTTCTGTAGGGGCCTTAATTTATTACGCCCTGGTTGTCAATTAGCTAATCGTTGAACAAACGCGAGGGCGTAATAAATTAAGGCCCCTACAGAAGTCCGTTTCTTGTCCAAAAGAGGAGCAAATATCGTGATTAAGCCTTATACCGCTGTTGGACTTATCCCTACTGTACGTGGTATTCGCAAACGTGCAGATATCAAGACGAATCTTGAGCATCTCTCGCATCTCGTGAAGGCTGCTTCATGGCTATCAAGTCTTGACCTTCCCGTTCGGCTCATCGCGTTTCCCGAAGGAGCGTTGCAAGGATTTAATGACGAAGTGCTAGACCTCGATCATGTGCAGTTTGCCAGGGAGTGTGCCATCGACATTCCGGGTGAGGAGACAGAAGAATTAGGGAAGTTGGCACGTACCTACGACGCCTTTATCATGGCACAGGCGAAGGCGCGACATCCCGAAATTCCAGACCGTTATTTCAATGTTGGCTTCATCCTCAATCCACAGGGCGAAGTCATTTTGCAACACTACAAGGTCTCGCCACTGTTTCCCGTCGAGCATTCTGTCTGTCCTCACGACATCTATGATTGGTGGGTAGAGCGTTACGGAAAGAATCTTGATGCCTTCTGGCCTGTCGTCGATACGGAGATTGGGCGGCTTGGTATCATGATGGCGAATGAGGGATCGTACCCTGAAAATGCTCGTGCGCTGGCGATGAACGGTGCAGAAGTTGTCTATCGTGCTTCGTATCCACATCCTGCGACGGGCAATGATATATTCGAGATACAGAGCCGTGCGCGTGCGCTCGACAATAATATGTATATCGTCGCGCCCAACATGGGTACGTATTATTTGATGCCCGAAGAATCGACGCCTATTGATACCTTCGGTGGTCGCTCGTATATCATCAACTACAAAGGGCAGATTGTCGGGCGACAGGACTACGGAGCAGGTTCGACATATGTTGCTGGTGTTATCGACATCGAGGCCATGCGCGATCATCGCGCACGCGCCCAGTGGGACAACTGGATGAAGGATTTACGCACTGAATTGTATCAGTTGCTCTACGAACAACCCATTTATCCGAAAAATTTGTACCTTGACCGTGAGCCGATGAAGCACGCCGAGTACCGTGAAAAGGTCATTCAGCCGCAGATAGACCTGATGCATGAGCGCGGCATCTGGGTAAAACCGGAGCGATAACACATGTTTGGAGTGTACTTATGCTAATTATGCAGGGTTGGCAAAACTTTTACATGCTTACAGGAGCCGCAGCCGCGACGCTGATAGGCTTACTCTTTGTGGCAATCACGACAGGTGGATACGTTCCTGCACAAAAGGCAATAGTGTATCTACAAACCTTTGTCACCCCTACGTTGCTCTACTATTTCCAGGTATTGCTGGTTGCGTGTCTTGCGGTTATACCTCTGCAAAGTACCTTTGTGTTTAGTGGCGCATTGCTCATCCTGGGAGCCACAAATTGTTATCTCGCATTGAAGGTACTTTTGCGTACTCGTATGCTAAGTCGTACTGAAGAGCAAATAGATAATGAGCATTGGCTCTGGCATATCACGTTGCCTTGTACTGTCGGTGTACTGCTCATCACATCAGCTATAGGCTACTTTTTTAGTGAGCCATTAGCGTTGGCAGGGTTTGCTATCGTGCAACTGTTGAACCTTGCAATCGGTGTTCGTAATACCTGGACGCTCACGATATGGCTGACACTACGACGAGGAGCGCATTCTTCTAAAGAGAGTAATAGCAGTTCTGAGAAGAGCGTTGAGGAAGCAGAGCGAATTGACGTGTGAGAGGTTTTGTAAACCTCAATGATTAAGCAATAAACGACTGGAGCCGTTCGGACGAACGGCTCCAGTCGTTTATTGCTGGTTGCTTCCAGTAGACTGATTGTTGCTGGTGCTGGTAGTATCAGGGGACTCAATCGTTGTGCCGTCGTCGCTCCCTCGATATTGTCCTGTAGCGACACCAGTGCCATCGCCAGTACCACTATGTGGATCACTTCCTGGACCAATGCTCTGTGGGCCGTGAAACTGATAGGGGTCTGTAGAGTTGATACCGGGTGCTGTACCGGAAGTCAGGCCGGAGCCATCATCCCTCTGATGGTCAACGTGTGGTATTTGCAGTGCTGGCTGATTGTCGGCATCCGTTTGTGGCTGGTCTGGTTGATTCTCGAATTCGTTTGGATTGTTCATTATTGCTCCCTATATACTGTTCCTCTTGATGATCTCTGCATCACGTTGTATGATGACCTCACGGAGAAATACGATGCTTCGCTTCTATATCGAAGTTGCGCGGACCGCTTTTCGGCGGCAACTTATCTATCGCTGGGCCAATTTCGCTGGTCTGCTGACGAATGTGTTCTTCGGAATTATCGCTAGCTATGTGATTATCGCACTCTACCAAGCGCGACCAGTCGTTAGAGGCTATGACGTGGTGGATACCTTACGCTATGTTTGGCTTGTACAGGCAATGATTATGGTTGTGCTGCCATTCGGATGGTTCGACCTGATGTACACGATTCGCTCTGGTGAGGTCGTGAGCGATTTGAGCAAGCCTTATGATTTCTCGCTCTACTGGGCAAGTCG
>DAIQNC010000307.1:0-5354 GCA_036788655.1 Ktedonobacteraceae bacterium | reverse complement strand
GATGCTGTGGCAAATCGCCTAGATGTAGATGCAACGTATCGGGAATATGTCCTTCCTGCCACTCATCATCGCGTCGCACATCGACAATCGCCATGTGTGAGTGTTGCGACCAGCGTTTGTAAAGGGTGTCGAGACTGATACGCTCATAGCTTTCTATGGGCAATGCTGACGCTTCCCAGGCCGAGATACCACCATCAAGATAGCCATGCACCTGTTCGTAGCCAATACGAATCAGTTGTACAACGGCCTCGTGCCTTCCTGCTTCATCCTCAATAAGCAGCATAAGTGGCGTATTAAAAGGCAGTACCCAGCCAATATAGGTAGCGAAGGAGTCGCCAAGTTCGATATTGAGCGACCCTGGTATATGAGCATGTGCAAAGGCGTCACGTGAACGCCCATCAACGAGAGGCATACCTGCTCGCATTTGCTCTTGTACAAGCGAGGGAGATAAGGCAGATGGCGATGGTAATGTGCCGAGAATAGATGGCCCTGCTTGATTGATGTCGTGCATGTAATCATAGTAACGGGGGTACGCTGTATAGCCTGCAATCTGGCGATGTATAAATTCTTCTTCCGATTGTACTTGCATCGCAGGACTGATAATGCGCTCCTGCCCAATCGTCGTCGAGCGCGTATCGGATACGGCACTCGCCGCACAGAACGAACCTGCTCCATGCGTGGGATAGACAAGCACACTGCCAGGGAGCGTATCGAGCATACGGCGCAACGAATGATACTGCTGGCGGGTTAACGTCATTGTTAACGCAGGGCCAAGCAGGTCTGTTCGACCAGCACCACCAACGAGCATACTTCCACCGCTGAATACAGCATACGGTTGTGTATTGTTCGCCTCATACAGGACATAGCTCACATGCTCAGGAGTATGACCGGGTGTTACCATCACTTGAAAGGTCAGTTCGCCAACCGAAAAACGGTCTCCATCATGTACAGCATAATGCTCGTATTGAATATGTCCCTCAGCACTTCCGACGATTGTAGCTCCCGTTTGCGCCGCAAGCTCACGCGCTCCGGTAACGTAATCGTTGTGAATATGCGTCTCCAGAATATGCGTGATACGTGCATTCGCACGCTTCGATGTTTGAAGATAGATATCTACGTCCCGACGAGGATCGACAACAACGGCAAGACCACTCGTTTCGTCAGTGACAAAATACGATTGATGACCGAGACCTTCGAGAAAGAACTGCTGAATCTGCATCATTGCACCTCACATTACGCTCTTTGTAACGTCGTTTCTGTATCAATTTCTCTTAGTAGCAAGTGTACTCTGTATCCTTCATTCGCGCAATAGTATGCTTAATCAAAGTCTCCATCTGTTGGGGAGCTGTAGAGGTGTAATTCATTGCACCCATCGTCTCTGTGCGCACAGGTGCAATGAATTGCACCTCTACAGCTCCCCAACAGAATCCTTAAAATACTCATCTGTATTTCGTCACTTTTGTAAAGTTTCATCCGTGTTACTAGAAGATGAACTTTTAGTAAGAAATACCTCTACCGCTGTCACTATATAAATACTGTGAATATAGAAGCGAATCCATGCGAGAAGAGAGCGAACAGGCATGAAGCACATTCTTGTTGTCGAAGATGAACCACAAATCACGCATTTTCTGAAGCGCGGTTTACAATATAAAGGATTTGAAGTTATCTCCGCAGGAAGCGGTTCCCAGGCATTATACGAGGCAAAGACCTATTCACCTGACCTTGTAATTCTTGATGTCATGCTACCAGACATGGATGGATTTGAGGTGTGTCGTCGCCTACGTGCGATGGGCAATACTATTTTGCCCATCCTTATGCTGACTGCACGTGATGAGTTGAGCGACAAGGTACAGGGGCTTGAAAGTGGAGCCGACGACTACATCACCAAGCCGTTCGACTTCGAGGAACTCGTTGCACGTGTACGGGCTGGTTTACGCCGTGTAGCCAGTGTGAACCCGGCATCACCTCGCATTGAGGTGGGGTCACTGGTTCTCGACCCATCCTCGCGACAGGTATGGCGCGATGGAGAACAGATTGAATTGACAAAGCGTGAGTATGACCTGCTTGAATTGCTCGCGCAGAATGCGAGTCATGTCCTGACGAAAGGACGTATCTTCGAGCGCGTCTGGGGCTACGATAACGAAGCAGGATTAGAGGTTATCAAAGTCTACATCAATTACTTACGAGCAAAATTGAACGCAGGTGGCAAACAAGACCTCATTCACGCTGTACGCGGCATAGGCTATATGCTCAAGCCGTAGCCACCTGAAAGAGGGGCTATGTTGGGCAATACAGGCGATACAACAGAACAAACGGCTCACATCCACCTTCCAACAGAGAGGCGAAGAACGAGTCACAGAAGAGCAGTACCGCTTCGGAGCAAGCTCATCTTCTGGAATGTTATTGTGCTGTTCTTCACGCTTTTCCTGTTGAGTGGCATTGTATTCATCCTCATTAGCTACTTTCTCATGTCAAGCATCAATCAGCAGATTGGCGACTTGGGAACACAGTTACAACAGACAACGAACGCCTGCCTGGATTCACAAAAAACGCTCGATACTACCTGTCTGAATCAGCTTGTGCGTGTCGGGCAGAGTGACGAGTTCAATGCCAACCCTGTCTATGTGAAGCTGTTCGACATACACACTGGTTCTCTCCTCAGACGTTCACCCAATTTAGGGCAGGTACATTTACCATTCAATCAATCTGATTTTGAAGCCGCCCTGCATAGGCAGCAAGTGTTGAGTACCTATACCAATAATCTTGGTCACAAAGTACGTGTTCTCACCTTGCCACTCTATGATACAGCAGGACACATTCTGGTCATCGGACAAGTGAGTATCTCCCTTGAAGAGATACAACATGTGCAAATGCTCCTCTTCATTCTTTTAAGTGTCGGCGACATTCTGGCTACCATCGTGGCTTACGTCGTTTCCATGTTGCTTATAGACCACGAAATACGTCCGCTTCGTGCATTGAGCATGATAATGCGAAATTTAAGCACCTCGTCTCTGGGAACACACTTCTCTACGGAGCAACGTGCTACCGAGATTCAATTATTGGCTGAGGCATTCAATCAGATGTCTGAGCGATTGGAGAAGAGTTTTGAGCAACAACGCACCTTTATTGCCGATGTCTCACATGAACTGCGCACACCACTCACCGCCATTCATGGGCAAATTGACGTGATGTTACTCGATCCATCGCTTCAAAATGGCACCCGCCAGGATATTCTCCATGTCCGTACTGAATTACGACGGTTATCACGTCTTGTGAGCAACCTGCTTACAGACGCACGAGCGGAGATGGGTATTCTCCCTGAGCAACATATGCACTACGCACAAGCCGTCGAACTCGATTCGTTGCTCGTTGATATATCACGACAGGCACATTTTCTCGATCCACACACGAAACTGGAACTCGGTGAACTGCAACAGGCGAGCATTAGTGGCGATGCAGACCTTTTGCGCCAACTCTTTCTGAATATCCTCGACAACGCCCTGCACTACATACCATCTGGGGGAAGTGTACGTGTTGATCTCATTTGCACAGATGACCTACCTGATCTTATACAAGCGAAACAGAAAACAGATGAGTCCTGGGCAAAGATTACTATTTGCGACACAGGACCAGGCATCGACTCCGCTGATATTCCTCATATCTTCGAGCGTCATTTTCGTGGTCAACGCACACAAGAGCATTCTGGTTCCGGTTTAGGACTTTTCATCGCCCATCTTATCGCGGAAGCACATGGGGGCGACATCCTCGTAGAGAGTGAGCCATCAAAAGGAAGCTGCTTTTTTATCTGGCTCCCTACCTGCATAGCAACATCCACAAACTGACGCTTCTCATAAATTTCTAAGCAACGATTTAAGCGACCCTAATATGTTTTTTACCGTTTTATAACTCAATCGTAATACGATATACATGTCTTTTAATGAGACGTGAAAAGGACGATTGGGATGTCGCGTCATGTATATGAAAGGATTCATACCTTTTCTTACATGCAAATGTTTTATTACTTCTATTGGAAGCAGAACAGGAGACATCTTTATGAATCGCCTTTCGGGGATTGGGCCACTAGGTACTGGTGTAGATACAGTTTTATGGATTGTTGCAGCTATTATGATTCTGGCAACGCTCTACTTTGTGTTCAGAATGACGAGCGCACCAGAAGAGAGCAGGCATTTCTTTTATGCCTCTGGAATCATTACACTTATCGCGGCAACCATGTACATGACAATGGGTAGTGGATACGGAAGTTTTTATCAAAGTGGACATCTTTTCTTTTTCGGTCGCTATATCGACTGGGTGTTTACCACGCCACTTATTCTGCTCGATCTGGCTTTGGTCGCACTTCCGAAAAACTACCCAGGTCGAACTCCTCTTCTTTGGACAATAATGGGAGCCGATGTGTACATGATTTTAACAGGCGTTGCGGCATCAGCTATTCGCTCGAATTTCCGCTGGGCCTTCTACGGAGTGAGTTGTGCAGCATTTATTGCTATTCTCTACTTTATTGTAGTGAAGCTCATTCCGCAGGCCACGAAGCGTGACCCACGAGTGCGTAAGCTTTTCGCCACGCTCTCCAGTATGCTTATTGTCCTGTGGGTACTCTATCCCATCGTCTGGTTGCTTGGTGGTGAAGGATTTGGAGTCATTTCGTTGCTTGCCGAGACCATCTGTTATGCAGTGCTGGATGTCCTTGCAAAGGTGGCCTTTGGCTTCATCCTGACAAGTAATGTTCCTACGATGCAAGCAGCCGATGAAGAAACATCGGATATCAGTAAGGTAGCCGTTCGCGCATAAGCTTGGAACCGCGAACGTGCTGTCGTCAACTTTCTGTAGTGGCATGATGTATCACGCCACTACAGAAAGCTGATGACAGATATGTATGGGATTGTAACGCTACAAGACGTTTCTCACGTGCCATAAGGGGAAGAGGTTACGAATAATGCGTGAGAATAGCAAGTATTTTCTCTCCGCTTGCGCCTCACGAAACAAAGTGAACAAGAGTACACAGGTGTAAAGCGACTCACATGTATAGTGTTTTTTAAGGAAGGATTGAAATAAAGCAATGGCAAAGCTCGTTAGTGATTTTGTCCTGGAACGCATTTCGGAATGGGGTATTAAACGCATGTATGGCTTTCCAGGCGACGGTATCAATGGTATGTTGGGGGCCTTAGAGCGTCATAAAGACCTGTTCGAGTTTGTGCAGGTGCGCCACGAAGAGATGTCGGCATTTATGGCTTGCGCCCACGCAAAATATACGGGCGAAGTTGGTCTCTGTATGGCAACCTCTGGTCCAGGTGCAATACACCTGTTGAATGGCCTGTATGACGCGAAAATGGATC
>DAIQNC010000306.1:0-5372 GCA_036788655.1 Ktedonobacteraceae bacterium | reverse complement strand
TCTCGAACCAACACTGGCACTTTACTTGTTTTTCTTGCTTTGCCTGTTTCACTTCGCGCTGTGCAACAAGCGTTTGATGCATCTCTTGCTCTACACGTGCTTTTCGCAAGAGACATAACTTTTGTATCTCCTGGGCAGTGAAGCCAACCTCGCGTAACTTCTCACACCCTTCCTGATAATCCATACGCTTCATGTGATACTCCTCCAGGCATGGATACCACCGTTGGCATCGAGAACGTCGTTGTTGCGCGGTGTATCACAACGAGTAAGCGAATAACATACCATCGTCTCTGCCATAGAGACTCGATGCTTATGCTCGTTATGCGCCCACCCTCTACAAGGCTGTACTACAGAAACACCCTTACATAGCAAATCTACAGGAACACACTCTGCTCACGCACTTCATTTATATCGTCTTACGATATAAATATACCAGAAAATGAGGGGAAAAGTCAAGGATAAATGTGCGTGGTTACAGGGTGTAGTGATAAAGGTTAACAATTTCATCTGGATACATCGTAGGGACAGATTTATCACGTCCGTGCGGTCTTTTCATCCATGTATGCATGGACGTGATAAATCTGTCCCTACGATGTATCCAAGTTATTTAATTAAGGTTCATCGTTACACCCTTGTATCAAGGCAATATCAAGTGCAGGTCGCCAAATTCGTGCCACAGGTAGCCTTCGCGTAACGCCTCTTTATACGTCAGGCTGAGATGCTCGATACCTGCCAGTGCTTCTAGCATCAACAGATGCGTGGCGCGTGGCTCATGGAGTCCCGTCAACAGGGCATTAACGGCATGAATACCGCGTTGTGGCGTGATAATCAGGCGCGTCCAACCTTCACCAGGATGCGTTGTTCCTTCTTCATCGGTGACGGTCTCTAAGGCTCGCACGACGGTTGTGCCAACGGCAATGACGCGCCTACCCTCGCTACGAGCCGTATTGACAATGTGAGCCGTTTGCAGCGGAACACGATAATATTCCTCATACGGTGGCTCGTGTTCTTCAAGACTGGCAACGCCTGTATGCAACAGTAGCGGCGCGATTTGCACACCTTGTGCGGTGAGCCGAGTTATCAACTCCGGCGTAAATGCTCGCCCAGCGGAAGGCATTTCCGCGCTGCCAATCTCGGTAACGTAGGCATTCTGATAATACTCCAGAGGCCACGACTCGCGCACATAACTATAGCGAATGGGGAAACCGTTGCGCGTCAGGTATGTTTGCAGTGAATATGGTAATTGCAGCATAGCAATCCATAAACGATTAGCTACTTGCTGACGGTCATGCACGTATGGAACAAGTAAACGTACACTTCCACCTTCTGGTAGAGAAAGCGTTTCGCCCATCTGCATATCATAAAAGGGGAGCGTCACCTTGCCAGCTTGCACACGCACTTCGACCACAGGTCTGCGGGCAGATGCGTAGAAAGATGCAGTTCGAGTGCGGTTCCATCGGCACGGGTCACGGGAAGGGCCGCATTCATTGTGCCACTAGTATTGAGAACCAGCACATCACCCGCATTCAATACGTTGCCAATGTCACGGAAGTGCATATGCTCTATGCGGTTATCAGAGCGATACGAGACCATAAGCCTCACGTCGTCCCGCCGCAAACCACGTGCTTCCGGGGGCATCGTGGCTTCAAGTTCCGGTGGCAGGACAAAATCGAGCGCACGGGGTATGTGAGGCGTGTTGAATAGAGGTGAAGTGTCGGTATCGCCTGACTCCGCATTGAGCAGACGAAATGGTGTTGTAGAAGAATAATCCATAGCAATGTTCCTTGTAGTGTTGTGATTTATCACTTCATAGTGTTGTGATTTATCACTTCCGCTAGAGTTCGCGTGCCGCGTATCGTCCGCTCGGATATGTACCATCCATCAGCTTCAACAGTCCCGGCACACTCACCTCTGGCAATGGTCTATCGCTGATATCTTCGCCCGGAAACGCCTCTTGATGCATCTGTGTCCGCATATCGCCGGGGTCTACCCAATAGACGCGCAATGCTGGAACCTCTGCCGCGAGGATGTGCGAAAGTTGTTCGAGAGCGGCCTTGCTCGACCCATAACCGCCCCAACCTGCATATGCTTCGACTCCTGCATCGCTGGTCACATTGAGAATACATGCTCCCGGTTTCAAAACATGTTGCAATGTCTGTATCAAGGCAAGTGGCGCAATCACATTCGTGCGATACACCTGTTCCAGTATGTCAAGTGGATATTCTAACAATTCAGGTTGTGGACTGGGGCCGAGGAAGCTTGCGTTATTCACCAGCGCATCCAGCGAACCGAACGATTGCACAGAGTTAAGCAGAGCCTGTCGATGAGCTGCATCGGTCACATCACCTGCAATCGCCACCACATGTGTCGATGAGGCCAGTTCAGCACGAGCCGCCTCAAGTGCCTCGTTGCCTCGCGCATCTATGATAAGATTCCAACCCTGTTGTGCAAGCTCACGCGCTAGTGCTAATCCCAGGCCACGTGATGCCCCGGTAATCAACGCCGTTCGATGTTCTGCTGTATTCGGGTCTGTCATTATGTGTATCCTTTCGTAATAGTGATAAATCACATCACTACAAATGTATCAGGGAAAGCATGTAGCGACATCGAACGAGCGGACAGTATACACCTGTCCTTTCGTACAGGCTTATGGCAATAATCCTGCGCCCTCGTTCCATTCCTCAACTATTTTGCCATCGAACATACGGAATATCTGCATCATCGTTCGTGCTACATGCCTACCTGTTGCCTCGACGCCTTCATACACACCTGAATGCATACCGCGCCATGTAGTACGCACCGCAACACGCTCGCCTTCCGCGAATATATCTTCGATAGTGACGTGGATATCAGGAAAGCCGCTACGCACCTGTTCGATGTAAGCTTTCACACCTGCGGAACCCATTTCCTGCTCTGGCGTCGAGTGATCGACAAACTGAGGCGAGAAGAGTTCATCGACGACAGCTACCTGTCCCTCGTTGAATGCCTTCTCATACAGGGTGCGAATGATAGCTTTGTTTGCTTCGATTGACATTGTATGAACCTCGCTATTGAAGAAATTTGATATACTGTAATCATCATGCAAACACATTCTTCAGACAATCAAGACATACAGCAGGATAGGCAAGAGACTGATTCGCTATTACGGCGCAACCGCGACCTTGCCATCCTCTACAGCATCGCTGGCTACCTCAACCACACGGTGGATGTGCATGAGGCATTGCAAGAGGTGCTGGCTCGCGTCACCGAACTGTTGAACCTGCGAACAGGATGGGTCTGGCTGTTGAACGCGGCTGGTGAGCCACGTCTTGCTGCTGCTCAGGCATTGCCGCCGTACCTCGCCGACCATCCAGCACGTATGACCGGCTATTGTCTCTGCCTCGACACCTTTCTCGATGGTGTGCTTGAAGGGGCAGCAAACATCAACGTGCTACGCTGTAGCCGTCTGAAAATGCCGAGCGTGAAAGCGACCCGTCTTCATTCGGTCTACGTTTCCATGCCAGTGTACCGATTTACGCTGGTAATGTACCACTAGGCGTATTGAATGTTGCCAGCGAGGATTGGCGCGAACTACAGGCCGAGGAACTACAATTGCTGCACATCATCAGCGACCAGATTGGGCTAGCAGTGCAGAGAGCGCGTCTCTCCGCCGAGCAGACGCATTCCGCCACACGCCTCGCCACGATAGAAGAGCGCAATCGGCTGGCACGCGAAATTCACGATACGCTGGCACAGGGACTCGCCGCCATCACGCTACAACTCGAAACGGCGGATGCTCTATCAGAAACGAAACCTGTACGCGCACATGAGGCCATACAACGCGCCCTCGCGCTTGCTCGCACCAACCTTGAGGAGGCACGGCGTTCCGTCATGGACTTACGTGCCGCACCTCTGCAAGAGCATACACTATCTGAGGCACTGGCACTGTTAGTCGCCACACAACAAGAAAATTCACAACTCGCTCCTCACATCTCCTATCATCCTGCTGCTCAACTACCTGTGTTACCAGCACGTATCGAAGCCGGACTCTATCGCATCGCCCAGGAAGCCTTGACCAATGCATACACACACGCTCATGCGCAACATATCGAACTCTTTGTGACGCTAGAAGATAGCAGCATTCATATTATTGTACAGGATGATGGCGTTGGCTTCGACCCCGAAACTGTCATGTGCGAGCAAAACCAGCAACACTTCGGTCTCGCAAGTATGAGCGAACGCGCCAGACTACTCGGTGGAACCATCCATATCGAAAGCACACCTGGTACAGGTACACGTATCGACGTGATGCTTCCGCGTCCATCTGGGGGGGCTTGATGATGGAATCAGCAGAGCAACCTTCATCCACAATCCGACTCGTATTGGCAGACGATCATCCGATTGTACGCGAGGGGTTGAGGGCTGTATTAGAGACGCAAGCCGACTTTATCGTTATCGCCGAGTGTGCGACGGGCATTGAGGCACTACACGTCGTTACTACGCTCCAACCCGATATTCTGGTGCTTGACCTAGAAATGCCCGATATGGATGGTGTCGAGACGATTCGACAACTACGACGAAAGCTCATTCCGACGCGCATCATCGTCTTTACCGCATTCGACAACGACGAGCGTATCATTCACGCCCTACAAGCTGGAGCAAATGGCTATTTGCTCAAAGGTGTGCCGCGTGACGACATTTTCCAGGCCATTCGCGTCACTATGCAAGGTGGCTCACTGCTACAACCCATCGTCGCATCGAAGCTGCTCCGCCATATCGAGCAGCAACCACAAGTGCAACCGATTCCACCTCAGAAGCAAGAGCAGCAACATCCATCGTCTCCACAACTCATCGAAATGTTGACGGAGCGCGAGCTTGAGGTCTTGCACCTGCTCGCACAGGGCATGCCCAACAAAGAGATTGCCACCCACCTTGTCATTAGCGAACGCACCGCCAAATTTCATGTGAGTTCGATTATGGGCAAACTGGGTGCAACCAACCGTACCGAAGCAGTGTCGATTGCCGCACAGAAGGGATTGCTGAGAAGTGAATGGTTTCATGCGTAAATCGGGTCACCAGGGTGTGATGAATCAGACCCCTACACTGTGGTGGCGGGCATATCAGGCGATAGAGAGTAACCCACCACAATGTAAGGGTCTGATTCATCACACCCTGGTCGCCACACAACAAATGTCCAATTTCTTTGACCAATGTCCATCATTACATCCCGTTAGCTTGCAATAAGCCCAATAGTGCGATACAGTAAATGAGCATTCTATATCTTCGTATACCAATGTATATCACTACAAGGGATTATTATGTTCCAAAAAATACTATCAGGAAAACAACATTCTCGGAAAACAAGAGCACTTATACTCCTGTCCCTCTATTTG
>DAIQNC010000305.1:0-5372 GCA_036788655.1 Ktedonobacteraceae bacterium | reverse complement strand
CAAGAAAATTTAATCATGTAAGAATAATAAATTATTCAAGAGTATTTTGTCAAGAGGTTTTTGAGAGAAATCTGGAATGACTACCAGTACCCCAAATTACGATTACCACATCGTTTATCTGTTGGTTCGCACAATGAAAGGTAACAAATGAACTTGAAGACGGTGTAGGGGACAGATTCATCACGTCCGTCTGGCCCATCCATCCTGAAACGCACGGACGTGTGAGGAGAGCGGCGATAATGAGTTCAAAAATTTTATGTATGGTGACCATTCATGGTATTGGCTTTGAGCAGCCGCCAGCCGAGGGCGTAGAAGGATATGCGGACGATCTCCATGCAAACTTATACGAGGCTCTTGGAGAACTTCTCAGTGATGACCCGACGCGACAGGATTATCAGCATGGTGTGAGCGTACCGATATATGTACAGAGTGCGTATCCGCCGGGAACGCACTGTCGGGAAGTGGGAATGAGCCGTCTGGGAAAATGGGATCTGGAGCATATAGGGCTTATTGATGCTTCTCAGGCTCCGCTTGCTAAAGAGGGAGCCAGTATTGCTCATGTGGCACTGGTATATTCGCAGATAGAGGGACAGGGGCCACAACCAGGCGCAATGGTGATTACTGGTGGCATGTCAGGTTTATCATTGGCTCAGGGACATTATGCTCATGTCCTGGGTTTGTTAAGAACGCTTTTTCTGGATGCAGAGCCGCTCTGGAATCACCTGCTAGAGCATCATCCTCAGCAGACAAAAGAGGCGACACCGAGCCTGCGTATTCGTCAGGATAAGGGATATAAACCACCTCGTGTTCCCAGTCAGCCTTCTCCCTCTGATGGATTCATGGCGATACTGAGACAGCTCGAAAACGATGTCGCTGCCTACATTTGCCATAATGAAATGCGTGAGCAGGTGCGAAGTTTCGTGCTGGATGCCCTGTTACGACTTGCGTATCGTGAAGATGTAGCCGGAATAATCATTAATGCTCATAGCAACGGCACTGTTGTCGCCCTCGATGTACTGCGTTCACTGCCACCTTTCGCAGCAAAGAAGATACGCGCATTCATAACAGCGGGTAGCCCACTTCGCAAATATGCAACGCTGTTCACATGGGGAGAGCATATGGCGACCGTGCCAATGATCGAGACCTGGAAAAACTTCTGGGATGAACGCGACCCCGTTGCCGATCCCTTAAAACCTTCTATTGACTGGCTTCGAGGCACAAAGCCGACGAAAAAGCAGTTAACGGGCCTGTTTCGCTCAGTCGATCCCGAAACGGGAAACGTCACGAATCTGATTATCGAAGACATCCCCGTTGATAACCTGAAATACAGCAAGGGTGGCGGAATGCAAGCGCACAACTACTGGGATAATCAGCACGATTTTATAAAGCCGCTTGCGATGTACCTGAAAGAGCTTGTAGCGCAGGAACAAGATGCTTCACAGGAGAAAGTGAAGGTTGGGGTATAGGCGTCTAGCATAGTGATCCACTAAGCGCATGAGACGTGTAGGGACAGATTTATCACGTCCATGCGTACATAGATATCGGGCTACACGGACGTGATAAATCTGTCCCTACACGTCTCATGCCAATGAAAGGAGGTAGCACCTATGGCACTTGATACCATGCAATTATTGCATATGTCCCAGACACAGCTCGATGACCTGTTCCGCAATAGTCAGGCAGGGAATATTCCCAGAGGAGAAGGTGAAGGCACGGTACTCATCGACCCCGGCACTGAACTTTCGGATATTGCAGCAAAGTTTGTCCACATTTTTGCGTGGCAGGGAAAAGTCTTTGACCCGGAAGCTGGTCAGTTACGCAACGAAATTTCACCTTTCAAGATTCAAGCCATCGTTGCTAACGTCTACAGGGCCGCAAGCTGGTTTGATGGAAAAGAATGTATCGTGCTGGATTATTCTCAAACGTCGCTTGTCGCACACTGGATACGTGACGAAATTCGTGAAGTCGCGCCGGGAGTCTATCTGGGTATCGTCTTCTGGGACAAAGAAAAATTGATAAACTTTTCGCTCACGTTCCATGTAGTGTCGTGATGTATCACGACTGTATGTCAATGTGAGACGCCGACACGCTATCTGTAGTCCGACGATTCATTGCGGACGTGCGCCAAATTATGATTGTCCATCAAACAATGGAAACTCGTCTGCGATACATCGCCAGACTACAGATAAGGAAGGGGTGCTGTTTTATGACGTATCAGGCGGCACTGACAATCATCACGAAAATCAAGCCGGAAGAGATGGATAGCTTGAAGCAACTGCTCAAGAGCATGAACGAGAACCCGGCGCAGAATGATGTTGTTCCTTTTGGCAAGTTCTCTATGATCCATTTTGCGCGGTTTGTGGTATTGGATGAATCCATCGATTTGAGCGGCGCAGTTATCTCGCCTCAGCTTGTGTTTATCGTTGAATGCGATGCTCCTCTGCGTTGTCTCCTTAATCAACTGGTCGATGTGGCAAGCAAAGGTCTGGACGACATCTACAGGCATTGCGAAGGCTACCCAACTGATGGCGACATCACGCGCTCGAAGCGACTGACGTATTTACGAGCGAACATGGTGAAGGCGCAGGCATTTTATGTGAACACTGTTGGTCGCATGGCGCAACAAATTCGCCAGGAAGCTCAACTCAGGAACGCGATTGAAGACTTTCTCGATAGGCAGGACGTGTCGGAGCTATCTGCTCTGGATGTACGTACAAAAATCCAGGCATATGTTCGTGGTGAGACAACGCTACGCTGGGCCAGTAAACCGCCAGCATCACCGGGGCTTGTTTTCAGGGTGAAAGAAACGCTTCATATGATTGCTATTCCGTTACTGCTCCTTATTCTATCTCCTGTTCTCATTCTGGCTTTGCCTTTCTGGTTACTGGTGCTGCGTATTCATGAACTTACTGATGTCGCACCAGATATCAAGCCGAATGAGGCGCATGTGCAGGAACTGGCAGAGCGTGAGGACTTCGGAACACAAAACCAGTTCAGTGCTATCGGCTATATCAAGCCTGGACGCTTTCGGCTTTTTACTGTGCTGGGTATTTTACAGGCGGCAAATTATGGCGTTCGTCACATCTTCAACAAAGAAGACCTCATTGGCGTCAAGACCATCCATTTTGCACGCTGGGTTGTGCTTGATGAGCGGCGACGTGTCATCTTCGCCAGCAACTACGATGGGAGCCTGGAGAGCTACATGGATGATTTCATCGACAAGCTTGCATGGGGACTGAATGCCGTGTTCAGTAACGGCGTGGACTATCCTAAAACCAACTGGCTGATTTTCGATGGCGCAAAGAATGAGCAAGCCTTTAAGGATTTTATTCGTGTTCGTCAAATACCCACGCAGGTCTGGTATGCAGCTTACGATTTTCTGACCGCATTAAATATTGCGAATAATGCAAAAATTCGCGCAGGATTATATAGCACGATGAATGAAACCGAGACCGGGGAGTGGCTTCGGCTCCTGTAAGCAAAGGATTTGCATATGGCTGATACGCTTGATACGCTTGATACGCTCGACCTCTCAGATATCCAGGGGTTTATTCTCTATAGTTACGGACATCTCAGAGCCGCCTGTTACGTTTTGCTGGAAATCAGCGACCCCCATCTTGCGAAGCAATGGCTGAGTGTGGTAGCTGATACAATCACAACAAGCAACGCCCGACCAGAGAAAAATGCGCTCAATATCGCCTTCACGTATGCGGGTATCGAAAAACTTGGTCTGCAAGCAGAGGAATTAGCTCAGTTCTCCGAAGAGTTCATTATCGGTATGACGACGCCACATAAAAGTCTGCTACTGGGCGATGTGCAAGAGAGCGCACCCACACACTGGAGGTGGGGCGCACCTGGAACGCAAGCAATTGATATGGTACTCATGCTGTTTGCCATAGATGAACATGAACTCTCCAACTTGTACACTACCTCTGCAAAGGTGTTCTCTAGTAGTGGATTGATGGAAGTGCTGAGGTTGGATACCGTTGATCTTGGCGACATAGAACACTTCGGATTTCATGATGGCATCTCGCAACCCGTCGTCGAAGGGATGAATCAGAGCGACACTGCCATGAACACCATCAAAGCGGGCGAATTTCTATTGGGTTATCGGAACGAATACGGTCTTTATACCGATAGGCCGTTGCTCAAACCTGCACTGGATGCGAAGGGGCTGCTTCCATGCGATAGCAGTGGCTCCGGGAATGCGGATTTCGGACGCAATGGGAGCTATCTTGTGTTTCGACAACTGCGGCAGGATGTGCGCGGCTTCTGGCAGTTTCTTGATGAAGCCACGAAAAACGCGGATGGCAGTAGCAACGTCGATGCTCGCATCAAACTGGCAGCACAGATGGTCGGACGCTGGCCCGGTGGCGCACCACTGGTGCAATCACCGGATACAGACGAGCCTACGTTGGCGGGTGCGAACGATTTTGTGTACTACAAGACCGACCCATATGGCTACAACTGCCCTCTCGGTGCTCATGTGCGTCGCGCCCACCCTCGTGACTCGCTTGATCCTCAACCCGGCTCTGAACAATCCCTCGCTATTGACAAACGACACCGCATTCTGCGCCGAGGAAGAGAGTATGGGCCGCCAGTCGATCCCAATGAGTTGTTGACCGTCAAGAAAACGCTTGCTGAAGATGAAGACCGGGGGTTGCACTTTCTGTGCGTCAACGCCAACATCGCTCGTCAATTCGAGTTTATTCAGCATACGTGGATCAATAATCCGCATTTCAATGGACTCTATGATGATGCAGACCCACTTCTGGGCGTTCATTGTGCTGATGGCAGCACGTTTACTATGCAGGCACAACCTGTTCGCAAGCGCGTAACGCATCTGCCGCGTTTTGTTACGGTTGCAGGTGGCGCATACTTTTTTATGCCGGGTGTCAAGGCTCTTTGCTATCTGGCAAGTCTTTCGTAAGGAGAAAGCAACGTATGTCAGACACGTTTGAACATGTCCCGGATTATGCCCGTTATCTACTTGCCGGAATCCGCATCATTAACGGGGGATTGGCTCTCTTCACTCCTACACTTTTGGCCCAGAGGTTCGGGGATACACCAAATCACTCGGTCATTTATGCATTGCGCCTTTTTGGGGTGCGTACCATCATCATTGGAATCGAACTCCTTGTATCGGATGAGACATTACGGACAAGTGCCTTGCGTGATGCAATTCCCATTCATGCTTCCGACACATTCGCGGCAGCACTGGCAGGTATTCAGGGGCAACTTCCCCGGCGTACATCCATTCTGCTCACCGCACTTTCAGGATTCAACACGACGCTGGCTATTCTTGCACAACCGCGCAAACGTTAAGGCACATTATCACTCGTCAATAACTTCGTAGACCCCCGATTTATCGA
>DAIQNC010000304.1:0-5383 GCA_036788655.1 Ktedonobacteraceae bacterium | reverse complement strand
GGTGACATTGCCGTTGCAAGACCCGAATAACGCCAATATCGTACCTGTCCCACCATCGTATCTGGCGGTTATCAATCCTGTAACTGACCGCTTGCTCAAGCGGATTCGCTTGCCCGATGAATGCCTGACACCTCATGGTCTCAGCATCGACTCACAACAAGAAATCGCTTTCATCGCCTGTATCGACTCCGACCCCGTGCCGATTCTGGTGCGTGTCGATTTACGTACTCAGCAACCAATTGTAGAAAATTATCCGACACTGAGCATCAATCCCGATATCGTCATTATGGACTCTTCGTGGCATTTACTCTATGTGGGTTGTACGGCTGGGGTCTCGGTGTTTCAGATACAAGGCCGCTCTCTCAAGAAGATTGGTGACTTCCAATTCGGTGTCAGTACCCACACGATTTTCGTCAATGATGTGACACACGAGATTTACCTGCCGCTCGTCAGCGTGGGTGGCAGACCAACGCTACGCATCGAGACGTATAATCCCAACGGAGTTGTGTGAGATGTAGGGGTACGATGTATCGATAGATCGTATCCCATTGTACGAAATCACCCCCATGTTGTGTCGTGATTCATCACGACACAACATGGTAATGCAGGGCGATTGTGGGGGCGAGATAGACCTTATCACCATCGGTGAAGGTGTGTTGCTCGACGCGCTTGCCCTGATGAATGATACCGTTGAAGCCGTCAATGTCTTCAAGAACCCATGTATTCTCGCGTTGTACGATTCTCGCATGTTTCTGAGAGATGCGACGGTCAGGAATATGAATGTCGTTTTTGAGCAATCGACCAATCCACAACACAGGTTTATCCAGTGTGCGTTCGCCGATAATTTCCCCATCGAGTTCGACCTGTACACAGATGTTCGATGATGAGTTACTCTCGTTTATAACGGTTTTTGCTCTGGGAAGTCGCTCTGTCGGGTCTTCATCATCCTCTGAGATATCCAGATGTAACAAATTCAATGCCTCTGTGGGTACAGGGGCCTCCGAGTTATTTGGTGAGGAAGATGTATAGGATACAAGCGTATCGTGATATCCGTTATTTGTTGTGCTAACTATGCTACTCTTGCCATTCGTAGCACTTGTTGCACCCACTGCTACAAGCTCTTTGACTTCCACTGGCTCTCGTGTCTGCTCTGCGTATTCGACATGTTCAACATGTTCTGCCAACGGTGATATTGTTTCTTCTGCTGTAGCTGCGGATTGGCTCGTGCGTGTAGCACTTCCAGCATGTTTGGCACGTACAGCAGGCATATAGGCCGAGCGTATCATCGCAGGTTCATCTCCGATGCGCTCAATGTTGTAGCGGTTTTGTTCTTCCAACAGCATTGCAAAGATGCCGCCCATACGCTTCAATTCTTTATACGTTCCCTGCTCGACAATTGTGCCGTCCTTGACGACGATGATTTCATCGACGTGTCCAAGCGTACTCAGGCGATGAGAAATCATAATCACGGTGCGACCAGTAATAAGTTGATCGAGCGCACGCATGACCTGTCCCTCTGCTTCAACGTCAAGGCTGGCAGTTGGTTCATCCAGTATGAGAATCGGGGCATCGCGCAGAATGGCACGGGCGATAGCGATACGCTGGCGTTGTCCGAGCGAGAGATTTTTGCCCTGCTCGTAGACTTCGGCATCGTAGCCCCCCTTGTTGAGAATGGTCTCGTGTATCTGGGCTTTTTTCGCCGCCTCAATCACCTCGTCCAGCGTTGCACCGGGTCGCCCGACCTCGATATTGTCGCGGAATGTCCCCTCAAACAGCACGGATTCTTGAAGCACCATACTGATATTCTGGCGCACAACCGCAAGGGGATACTCACGAACATCTTTATCATCCAGTTTCAATACGCCGCCCTCTATTTCGTAGAAGCGTGGAATGAGCTTAACCAGAGTCGTTTTGCCGCCACCGGAGAGGCCGACGAGCGCGATACGTTTTCCGGCTGGAATTTCGAGATGAATGTCTTTCAAAATGGGCGTATCTTTCACATAGCCAAAGTGAACGGCATCGAAGGTGATATCGCCGCGAAACTTCTTTGCACCTTCATAGGGAAGTGCGATGTCAATTATTTCAGGAGCTTGATCGAAGACTGTCTGGATGCGCTCCGCTCCCGATGATGCGAGATTCGCCAGATTGGTGAGCTTCGAGATGTTACGCATCGGCTGATAGAGCATTTTCAGGTAGGTCATGAATAATACGAGTGTACCGACATCTATACTGCTTGCTGTGAGCGAAAAGAAGCCACCGTTGAAGGGATTACCCGCCGAGACGTAGCCACCGACGCCGATAATAATGGCAGTTCCGACTAAGAGCAGAACAGCGACGAGCGGCGTGAATTGCGCCTGGAGCCGCCCTGCTCGTAAGCCAGCACGTTGCTGTTTGCCAACATACCTTTGAAAACGCAGGTCTTCACGTTTTTCCAGCGTAAAGGCACGAATGACTTGGAGCGCATTGATATCCTCGGTGGCGACCATCGCCACTTTTCCTGCTGCCTTTGCCTGTTTCTTCGTTGCCGCCTTGATCGATTTTGTGTAGAAAAGAATGAGAGTGAAGAGCAAAGGGGCAATGCACAGCGAGATAAGCGTATACTGTGGGCTGATAACCAGCATAATCACGATCACGCCCAGAAGCGTCATAATGCCAGCGAGCATATCAACCATGCCATCGGTCACGAGTTTTTCGATGTCCGCGATATTGCCTGTGATACGCTGTACCAGATCGCCCGTTTTCTGCTTACCGTGCCAGTCGAGCGAGAGACGTTGCAGATGCTCAAAGAGTTGATTGCGTAGCCTTGCACTCAGGTGTTGAGCGATATGGGCTGCGAGATACAGCTCGATATAGGTAAATAACGCACTCAGCAAGCCGAAAACGACAAGCATCAGAACGGAAAAGATAATCACGCCAATGACGCTGTGATGATAGTAGACAGGGTGTGCTATCGCTGAAGGAACGCCAGTAGCAGGACATGGCGAGAGCGGTGGCAGCTTGATTTGCCCTGGCTGTGAAGGAGTCAGTGACGGATCGAAAAATGGCTGATCGAACAGGCTGAGAAAACCATCCAGAAAAGGAAAGGTACAGGCCGGGTCTGAGCCGGGGTTGTTGATTTTGCTCGGAATGAATTTGAGCGGCATTGCACCGAGCAGGTCAGAACCAACCTGTAACACGGTTATCAGAATGGCGAGTAGCACAAGGAGACGATACCCCTTCAATTTACGATAGAGAAATTTGAACAGGAAGATCATATCTTTTTATCTTTCAATGACATATATGTGAGGCTTAACGTTGTTCAATCAACACAGGCTGTTCTACAAAGGCGTCGTCAGATATGATATGTTCCATTGTGGTTAGTGGTAACATCCCATGAGTAAGTTCCTCACGTTGGATTTTTTGTTGTATAGCAATATGCAGAATGTAGCTTGCGATTCTGGCAGGGGCCTGTGGAACCATACCGAAGCCGGGAAAATCATTGATATCGAGCAAGGCCAGTCCCTGTGGCGTTTCAACAACATCCAGTCCATAGATATCCAGGCCAAAAAGCTTCCCAACATTGAGTGCCATATCCCTGAGCGTAGGCGTCACTGGCAAAAATTTTTCGGAAATTGCACCATGCAACGGTGATTTTTTTGCTATTGCATATACGTCATTGCCTATAACATATATTTTGATATCGTAACCCGGATTTTCCGCATACTGTTGTGCCAGGAAAAAGCGTCCATTTACCTTTGTAAGCACTGTTTCCATAATCGAAAGATCATCCACCGTGCGCAGCAGGTGGATATCACGGGCCGAACTGCCATTATTCGGTTTTACGATAAGCGGATACATCTCAGATGGAATTTGCTTGAGCAGTCCAATATGAGGAACAAAGTAGGTTTGTGGTACAGGAAAGTGATGTGCGCGAGCATATGCGGCGGCAACGGCTTTATTGCGTACAAGCCGAATCGAGCGCGAGTTATTAATAGTAGGAATGCCGACCGCCTCTGCCGCCTCAAGAATGCTGAGTCCTGGCCCATCGGCAACTGTTTTTAAGACATAGGCATCATAACCATGCGAACCAAGATCAGATAAACTTGTCACCATCATGTGTGGTTCGAGCAAATCGACATCATGTCCCCATTGTATGAGTTGCTCCGCCACCACACGTGGCATCGAATCACCCCGATATTGTTCTTCAAGTATAAAGCAGAAATGCATAGATAATAGTCCCCCCCCGAATACTTATCTTTCAGGATAAGATTGAATAGCATGGATGAGAATATACCACAACCGAGCAAAAAAAGCTACAGTTTATCTCGTGTCACGCTATAATTTCGATATTAGATTAGAGGCGTAATTCGATACCTGCTTCACAAACGTCTTATGGATGACGTGTATATTTGCGTGTATTTTTTGATTTTCTTGTATCATCGTGATGCATGAAAAATATACTTATGTCAACAAAACAAAATGTAGTGGTCAAACATTGGGCTGTTACACATACATTTTTTTAGGTAATTTATATACGGTACTAGTTCCATAATTTGGAGATGAAATTATGGGTAGACTAAAGCTGCGGGAATGTTGTAGACAATGAGAGAGAAATATGTTACTCTTCTCTGCGGAACCCCTGAGCTTTTCGATGATGATGGCCTTATGCCAGAAAGCGGTGATGCATGGCTACAATTACCACCTTGTTCTCACGGCTATTTACACGACTGACGCAATGGATGGATCAGAAGGTTGGCTGGCATCGCGTACCCCTTCTGTTAGGGTTGATAATTCTCATTGGCTTGCGAATTGTTTTGAGAAAACGCAACCTATATGACACAACCGGAGTGAAGTTAGGAGCAACGCCGCAAGTATCTCCAGTACAAACAAATGCCCCCCTCGCTGGATGCGAACGGCGGATGGAACCTACAACGACTTGAATTATCCAACGATGGGGAGTGCGGGAACACGTTTTGGACATAATGTGCCATTGAAACATGCGTTTCCCGATGAGCCACGCATTCTATCGCCTAATCCTCGTACAGTCAGCCTCGAATTACTGACTCGTGAGACGTTCAAACCAGTTACTATATTGAATATGTTGGCGGCAGCATGGGTGCAGTTCATGATTCATGACTGGCTCAGTCATGGTCAAAACCAGAAGGAAAATCCCTGGCTTGTTCCGCTCGATGCCCACGACCCCTGGCCTCAACACCCTATGCAAATTCTACGTACTCACGCTGACCCGACGCGCACACAGAGAGATGACGGGCTTCCCCTCACATACCTCAATACCGCGACACACTGGTGGGATGGCTCGCAGTTGTATGGTAGCGACGAGGTGACGATGCAGCAGGTTCGCTCACATGAAGGTGGTAAGTTGGTCATCGGAGCGGACGGACTA
>DAIQNC010000303.1:0-5387 GCA_036788655.1 Ktedonobacteraceae bacterium | reverse complement strand
CAACGCAGCCATGTACGGGTCATAATTCATTCCACCCCTTTGCCCACCACAAATATTTATAGAGAAATGCCGCTTTGACTGACTTGTTGTAGCTCGATCCGTCGATCCGCCATTGCCGCGATTTGAGGGTCGTGCGTAACCATGATGAGCGTCTGACTGCCGGTTTTCTGGAGTTCGCGCAATATTTCTAGCACCTCGGCTCCCGTCGTTGGATCGAGATTGCCTGTTGGCTCATCGGCGAGTAGCACCGTTGGACGATTGATGAGGGCGCGGGCGATGGCGACCCGTTGCTGCTCACCGCCGGAGAGACGTGCAGGTGCATGACCCATGCGCTGCCCTAAACCCACGCGCTCCAATAACTCTTTTGCTCGTTTCTTCACATCGAAGTCGAGGTGCTTGCGATACGGCAGCAGTGGAGCCATGACGTTCTCTAACGCTGTCAGATTAGGAAGCAGGTAGAAGAGTTGAAAGACAAAGCCAATCTTCTCACGGCGGAAATCGGCGGCGGCGACACCGCGTAACCGGTGAACCGCATTGCCATCCAGCCAGATTTCGCCACTATCGGGAACGTCGAGCGCACCGAGCAGAGCCAGCAGCGTTGTCTTGCCCGACCCTGATGGCCCGGTAAAGGCGACAAATGTGCCACGCTCGACTTCAAGATTGACATCATGCAAGACATCGAGCTTCCCGTTGGGAATGGCATACGTCTTGCTCAAATGCTTGACGCGCAAGATTACTTCCTGCTGCTCCTGTTGTTCATCTTCAGACAGTTTTTTATCGAATTCCACGTGCGTTATATCCCTTCAAATAAACTCTATTATTGAATAGTATCATCGAAATCAGATGGTGCAGGGTGTGAGGATGAGCGTTAACGAAAAATCTTGGATGCCTATGTAGGGACAGATTTATCACGTCCGCTTGGCCTGATTCTCTCTGTTCGCACGGACGTGATAAATCTGTCCCTACATGGATTTCGACATGATTTCTTACCCTTCATAACCAGACCTACGAACCCCATATACCATGTTCACACGCTTCACTCAGCACGCATCACATCAGTGAGCGACATGCGCCGTGTGGCGCGAAGTGCAGGCAGTGTTGCCAGCGTTGCTACGACGAGCATCAGGAGTATCGTTCCTATGCCTAACGCTGGAAGCGGAACCAGATGCTGAGTCGCGTGTTGTGCAATGAGAATGGCGGTAGCTATCAGCACACCCGGAATGGTTCCGACAAGGGCGAGCGTCAAGCCTTCCTGCACAAACAGGCGTTGTACCATGCCCAATCGCCAGCCAACCGCTTGCAATAGCCCAATTTCGCGCTGTCGTTCGCGTACCTGTAAAAGCAAGAGGTCAGCTACACTCATGAAGGTCAGCAGAATGGCAAAGGCTGCTCCTGCCACCTGCGGTACAGCCGTCTGGAACAGGACATAGTTTCCTAGTAGTGTTCCTTGCAATGTTTGTCGGAAGGCAAGCAATCCATCAAGCATTACCATGAGCAGCACGGCGGATAGCAAAAGGCTCAGTAAGGCGATGAGGGAACGCGCCCGTGAACGAAGCAGGTTGCGTAGCGAGAAGCCCCCTATCGTTGGTAATCGAGTCGCCAATCGTGCAAGGATGCCCCCCGTTCGTTCATCGGTGACGGACGCGCCAGCACGTAGCAACTCGGCAGGATGAATCCGGTTCAGTTGCCAGAGCGGATAGATAGCACTGAGCAGGGCAAGCGCGAGAACAATAGGGAGTGTCCAGACGACGAGCAGCCAGGGAGGACTGGCTCCAATCGAGGCAACAAGAGCTAATGCTAATCCAATTCCGCTACTACCTCCTAATAATGATAAAATGAGAACATGTGATAAAAATAGTTGTACTAATTGTCTAGGATGCCAACCAAGAGCATTTAATACTGCAAACTCACGATGCCGAGTGGAAAAAAGTGTACTCAATGTGATAATTATATACCCGAAACATACTATCAGAAGTGAACTCAGAAGTAATAGTTGAGTTGAGTTCGATTGATTCAGGTAAATCAGTCCAGCACCAAGTACAATCCAACGATCTTCAACCCAGCCAATAGGAGCAATATCAAGTACAGAACCATCTTGCCCCTTTTTGATACCTGGAACATAGACTAACGTTGGTTGCGGCGATGAACCTAGTGTAACTACAGCATGTAACCCTGTACGTTGTTCGATAGATTGAGCTATTTGAGCAACTTTTTGCCAACTTGTAGCATTCGCGCCTGTCACTCCAGCCACACGTATACGAATAATACTGATACATTTTTTGCCAGCAATGCGTTCAGCCGCAGCTAACGTAGTTAGTGCCAGAGGCGGTTGTAGCATAAAGCTTGCTGCATTAGTAGTTGGCAGTAAATTTTTAGGAGAGATAGATTTACCTTGCCTATCATATCGTAGTACGATAGGTGCTGTAGTATAGGTCGTCTCTGGTAACCAATTCAAATTATTAGAGAATTGGGCTATGAGTTCGGTATCTGAGAATTGACCTATCTGCTTACTCGTATAGTAGGCACTAACATATGGAGGTTGTGAAGTTTTTATGATAGACGTAGGCTCAAGTGTTCGGAATGCAACTTCTGGTCCTTGCTGCCCGCTTGGCAAAATATCTGTATGAAGATGAAGATTATCTAAAACTGTCCCAGCATTTTGTATATTGCTAGGAACTAATGTATAAGCTGGTTGCTTTTGCCCATCGGGGGCTGTTGCAGTTTGATAAGTAAGAGGTGAAGGTGTATATAAAAAAGAAAGCGTATTGCCTCCTATTGAGGCGGAACGAGCTTGCCATGAATGTCCATTCCAGCTCAAGTCAGAATTAGAGAATCGCTGAGGATCATTTTGTACAAGAGGGATAGCTCCATTAAAAATTTGTTGCTGCTCTGGTATTTGTGATAGATAATGAATACCGCCTTGATTGAGTACCTTTTGTAGGTCGAGCGAGTCAGATATCACTCGTGCGAAATTAGCTGTCAGATGGATTTGCCCTGGAAGTTGTTGATGGAAGAGCAGCGGAACATCATAATTAGGTGAATCAATGCCACTTGATGGATCTGTAAGTGTGGGTTGTTGCACATCTGTTTGAAGAGTATCTTGATTTGTAAGCATACGTCCGCTCACGACACTTTTACCAAGCCCAACCAGTTGGTTTTCTGCTGCCGGATCAATTGCTGCCAAAAGAAAAGTTCCTGTATCAATTGAGGGTAAAGAGTTCACACCAGTCTGAATACTGCCGCAACCCCAAAATATTACATTCTCTTGCTTTAATGCTTTAAAAAAAGCATCACCTCGATTGAGAACATTACAAGAGGCAGAAAGATAGTAAATAAGACTCACACGACGTTCTATAATAGTCTGTATTCCATTAAATGCAGAAAGCGTCCAGTCAATTCGATAATAACCAGGCGGAAACGGGTGAGAAGAAAATTCTACGAAAGGTGACGGTAGTTGGACATAGCCTAGAAAAGCAATAGGGGCTGCCAATGTTACACCTGGAATTTGTTGAATTTGGTGATATTGCTGTACACTAATACCACCCTGATATCCTTCAAATAAATTTGATGGAATAGCCTGTCCCTGCGGTATGTGAGCCTGGGGAGGTAAAACTACAAGATCATACATTGGTCTCCAATTCTGATTAATAATTTGTTTAGTACGCAATGTTGTCGTAAGTGTTGTTGTGCTGAGAATAATTAAGGCACAAGCCGTAAGAAAAAATCCGCTTGTTATCAAAGTATTTTGCCCTATCTTGCGCCACAAACTTTGGAAAACTAGTTGCCACATATATACCTCTTTATCACAAACAAAGTAGTTTCAGTCAAGTTGTATATTGTTTTACGGCTTGACTGAAACTACTACATGCATCATTGATACATTTGAGGTGTATTAATGCCATTCCCAAATGTATTGAACTACTATATAATGAACTATTCAAGGAAGCTCAACATCCTCCAGGAAACTGACAACTACAATTGCAATTGCAAGCTTGCAAAGTATACGTAGAACAAGGAAAACACTGTGCTGGATAGTACGTAACGAGGATATGAAAGCCTATTTTAGGGCAGGTATAAGTATCCTCTACACAGTTTGCTACGCGACATCCACAGACTGTACAATCAGGTATGTTCATAGCTAGAGCTTTCAAGTGATCACTTGTATGTAAACCTAATAATGCAAGTGAAGCACCAGCGGTAATTTCACCTATCCACTTGAGCGAGCGACGCCGGGAATGAATCTCAGCTTTCACATGATTATTAGTTGTCTCGTTGGTTATGACTTTTTTCTTTTGCACGTTCTTACCCCTTCTCAGAGGGCTTACATGGGTAGTAGTACAGTGTCAAACGCTCTTTTCAGTAGCTCTTGCATGTGGTCTGGCTCGTTCACTATTCCTTTAGCCCGAATGATACCATTCTCATCAAGTATGAACACGAAGGGTACCCCTTGAATGCGATAAATATTTCTTGCAAGATTATGAGCTGGAGTCAAAATAGGCATTTGAGCTTTATGCTCATGAGCATATTCTTGATTCTGTTGGAAATCTTGCTCACCTACTAATAAAACTGTGAGTTGTTGTCGGTTCCGCTGAGTATCATTCAAAACTCCGATTGTTTCTTTACATGCCTTGCATCCAGGAGAAACAAATGCTAGGATGCGCCATCTTCCTTGAAAATTTCTGAGATTAACGACTCTACCTTGCTGATCTTTCGCATCGAAATCTGGTGCTTGCTCACCTACAGGAATCCCATCGTTCAAAGGATCATTTGACGATGGCACATGCCTATTTTGTCGCATTTCACCTAGAACCCGAAGCAGCAGCAACAACAATACCGTCTCAAAAATCACCACAATCCATAGGGCAACATTACTAATTATCCAGCCTATCGGCACGCTGTTCCTCCTCTCTGTAATGCATATACTCACTACGCCTATTACATCTACTATGGTCGTAATACATTCCGTGCCGCATTGACCAGCACTCCTACAAGAAGTACACCTACGACGAGCAACCCTACAGGGAGAGCAATACTTATCCACAATCTTACGTCAAATGCAGATGAACCACGCACTACTTGACCGAGTGTAAAAGGGTCAGCCGAAGGAATAAGCAGGAACAACGTACACGCGACAAACAACATGTTGCGTCCGACCAACCACCATGAGATGCGATGATTTCCGAGCGACCCTCCACAGTGGCACGAGAGGTCGTTTCGCCCTTTCAGAAGGTTGTAGACGGTAGCGTAGCTAAACAGAACGAATAAAGCGATGGCGAGGACAAGTGTAGGAACCAGGAACAGCCCAGTGAGAAAACCGAGACCTGCAATCAGTTCAGCAACTGGAATACAGATCGCAAGCAACATCGAGAGCATCATACGCCGCTCTA
>DAIQNC010000302.1:5198-5429 GCA_036788655.1 Ktedonobacteraceae bacterium | reverse complement strand
ACCCGAACGCTTCGATGCCCTAGTGGATACCCGTCGCCTCTCACGTCTGCTCGACTATCAGCCGGAACAGCATACCTGTCGTGTTCAGGCAGGAATGCTACTCTCAACGCTACAGGAACACCTTGCGAAAAAAGGCCAACGTCTTCCACTTGACCCTGTAGATGTCATGCAAACCACTATCGGGGGCTTACTCGCCACAAATGCTCGTGGCCCGTTGACGCTCCGTTACGG
>DAIQNC010000302.1:4130-5169 GCA_036788655.1 Ktedonobacteraceae bacterium | reverse complement strand
AACAGCGCATGACCTTGCTACAGCTATTACAGTCGTTCAGGCCGATGGAACTCTTACGGAAAGCATCGACTCAATTGGCGCATTAGGAGCATCAGGTATAATTGTTGACGCAGTGTTAAAACTGGATGATATCCCGGAAACTGCACAAACGCTATTTCTTACCTATGCCCATGTAGCCGATGCGATGGATACCGTTTTTTCACTGCTGCACTCACCCCTGTTACCATCCGCAATGGAACTTATTGATGCAGGGGCCGCCAGTGACTTGAGCAACTTCTTCGGTATCAGTATGCCCACCAACGGTTACACACTGGCACTACTTATCGAAGGCACACACGACAGTATTGAGCAACACATGAGCGGCATTAAAGAAGTTGCCCGTACCCATAACGCCTTTTTAACCGATGACCTGGAAGATGGTCAACAACGCACATTCTGGTATGGGCTACGTAATCACGCACAGGGAACTGTCACATGCTCCGTGACGCTACCCCCCGAAAAGGTTGTCTCTTTTCTACATGACCTTGAATCCACGTGCGCTCGCTATACACTTGACTCGGCTCTCACTGCACATGTCGGCAATGGCATTCTCACTATCGAGCTTCGTCCTGGCGATGCTACACCACGCCTCATCGAGGCTATTGCTGCTCTTCGCGTTCATGCCGATGCCGTGCAGGGAACGCTCGTCATTGAGCATTGCCCGGTAGACTTGCGGCGACGTATGGCAGCACAGACGACACAGAATACATGGCCTGGACTTAGTACGATACAACAGCAAGCACAGCGAGTTGACCCGAAAGGAACATTTGCCAGGGGAAAGGCATTGAGGTCTTTGTCATGAACCCCCGTATGAATAACGGGGGCTTGCTGCAAGGTTGACGCTTTGCTGCAAGCCTGAGATTGACCAGACTCAGGGAAACCTACGTTAGAGACGAATGCATAGGTACGTCAGAATGCGTGCCAGTTCTGGCCTCTACGGATACGGATTAAACAGAGCATCGGGTATGCTCAGTGTTCGTATCGAGAAACCGTCTCCTAA
>DAIQNC010000302.1:0-4092 GCA_036788655.1 Ktedonobacteraceae bacterium | reverse complement strand
CGTATGAGCAAGGTGTTTGTCGTTGATATGATGCATCGGGCGTTAGACCCGGTACACCCTGGCTATGCCAGAAAGTTACTCACCGAAGGTAAAGCGGCAGTGTTTCGTCGCTATCCGTTCACGATTATTCTCAAACGAGAGGTGGAGCAACCGGTGACACATCCCCTACGCATCAAACTTGACCCTGGCAGTAAGACAACAGGGCTTGCTATTGTCAACGATGCATCAGGTGAGGTTGTCTGGGCGGCAGAACTCACCCATAGAGGACACGCTATCAAAGCGGCTCTTAATACTAGACGGGCGGTACGTCGCTCACGAAGGCTCCGTCACACACGCTATCGCAAGGCGCGTTTTCAAAACCGACGACGTAAGGAAGGATGGTTGCCGCCTTCTCTTGAAAGTAGGATAGCTAATATCGAGACGTGGGTACGTCGGCTCATGCGCTTGTGTCCTGTGCAAGCCATTTCTCAGGAGGTGGTCAAGTTCGATACTCAGATGATGGACAACCCTGAGATACAAGGCGTCGAGTATCAACAAGGGACACTGGTAGGCTACGAGGTACGCGAATACCTGTTGGAGAAGTGGAACAGGCAGTGTGTCTATTGTAGCGCGAACGACGTTCCCTTGCACGTCGAACACATTCACCCACGTGCAAAGGGCGGTACAAATCGTGTGAGTAATCTCACGCTTGCCTGTGAGCCATGTAACACGAAGAAGGGAACACAGGATATACAAGCATTTTTGCACGACAAACCTGATGTTCTCAACACGATACTCGCTCAGGCCAAAGCCTCGTTGAAGGATGCCAGTGCCGTGAATACGACCCGATGGGCATTATTCCGACGGTTGCAAGCACTGGATGTTCCTGTGGAATGTGGCACAGGGGGACGTACCAAGTTCAACCGTGTTATCAGAGGACTTGACAAAGCCCACTGGATAGACGCCGCCTGTGTCGGCGCATCTATGCCTGATGTGCTATGTATTGAAGGAGTCAAGCCTCTGCTCATCACTGCAACGGGACATGGCAACCGTCAGATGTGTGGAACCGATAAGTATGGTTTCCCCATGCGACACCGTACCCGTCAGAAACGCTTGTACGGCTTTCAGACAGGCGATAGTGTCAAAGCGGTTGTCCCTTCTGGCAAAAGCAGGGCGTACATGTAGGGCGTGTGCTAGTACGGGCAAGTGGCTCATTCGATATTCAAACAACAAAAGGACGAATACAAGGTATTAGCTCTAGGTATTGTCAGGCGGTTCACCAGACGGATGGCTACCGCTATAGTGCATAGAAAGGAGCGGCAATTCCTCCCAGACTTAGAAAGTCAGGGCTTCCTTGCCGCTATCCGTGTGATAGAACAAATTCTCGTGACCGCGCATCCTGAATTTATGCAGGCAGCTCTGGCGGAACTTCGACAACTCGATACACGGCTCACCCCATTAGAGGAATTGACGAATAGTATAACGCTCTGCCAATCGTCCAACACAGTGTCTTTACAACAGCGAGCGATGAAGGCACAGCTTATCTTTGTGCGTCATCTTGCCCCCGTACAGGCCATCGTGCCTTTGACAAACACCCAAGAAGACTTGATACTACTCGCCAACGCGATAGCGGATTTACCCACGTTTGCACAGTTGGAGCGAGGTGTTCCCTTCGCCATACAGTCACGTCTCGTACAGAGTGATAAACTGAAAGGAGAGCGGCCTTATAGCAGTGGTCGTCTCAATCAGGCACTTGCAGGTGCGTTTACTGAAGAGACGGGAGCAGTCGAGACCATCAAAAAACCTCGTATTGTTGTCTCTATCCTCTGTACAGCTTCACAGGCATATGTAGGCATCTCGACAGCAGAAGAAAATTTGAGTAACTGGACAGGTGGTGAACAGCACTTCGCCCAGACACGTGAGCAGATAAGCCGTGCCGAGTTCAAACTACTCGAAGCACTGGACGTTTTCGATCTCTCGTTGCCAACACGAGGAACGGCACTTGATCTGGGTGCGGCCCCCGGCGGATGGACACGTATTCTGTTAGAAGCAGGTCTCAATGTTATCGCCGTTGACCCGGCACGTCTCGATGTACGTTTAGAGAGGCGTACAGAGCGGCATCCCCATCTCGAACACTACCGGGGTTATTCCGAAGAATATCTCGTCGAGGCAATTCAACGTAAGCAGATATTCGACATCATTGTGAACGATATGCGAATGGATGCACGTGACGCCGCACGTTTGCTTGCGCAAGCATCCCGATGTTTACGCGAAGATGGCTTCATCGTCAGCGTCTTCAAGTTGCCACACGCCACACCTGGCATGCATCCGTTGACCATCCTCAAAGAGGCCATTCGTCTCTTGCATACTGCCTATGGCGTTGTACAGGTGCGTCAACTCTTTCACAATCGTCAGGAGGTCACGGCTGTCGCTGCACAACCAGTTCGACAAACGCCTCCATTTCATCCACGCAGGAGGTAAGATAGCATGTCCATCGAATCATCGTCACCTCGCAACACTATCACACTCTTGAATACAGGGCCATTGCAACGTCACAGCCATACGTATGACCTGCTAGGCCAGTGTATTCACTGTGGCTTCTGTCTCCCTACCTGTCCGACCTATGCTGTACTGGGCGTCGAAATGGATTCACCGCGTGGAAGAATTTATCAGATGCAGGCAGTAGCCGAAGAGCGGCTCGATGTCTCCGACGACTTTATCGAACATATGAATTGCTGTCTCGGATGTCGTGCCTGTGAAACTGCATGTCCCTCTGGTGTCCAGTTTGGTAAACTCATTGAGGCGGCCCGTGAGCATATTCAGATAAGTGAGCAACAACATCCATTCAGCCAGCCGCAACAGGTGGACGAAACACCTGATGCCGAATCACATGTCCGTTGGCATCCTATCGCCTATACACTTTTGCGACGTTTCTTTTTTGATAGTATGTTGCCCTCGCGTCCCGTCCTATCCCTGGTATTTGGGGGTCTGAAACTGTATCAGAGAAGTGGAGTACAGAACCTTGTCCATCGTACAGGACTTCTCGACTTACTTAATGAGCTTCCCACTCCATTTCAGGGTCAACTCAAACTCCCTGAGTCGCTAATGAATGCTGCGCAGGGCGATATTATCCCACGACAACTACCTGAGATTACACCAGCACTGGGAACGCGCCGTTATCGCGTCGGTTTCATCAGTGGCTGTATCATGGATCAGGTATTTCATGATATCAACGAGGCGACTATCCATGTGCTTGCAGCAAACGGCTGTGAAGTTATTACGCCAGCGCAGCAAACCTGTTGTGGTGCGTTACATGTGCATGGAGGTGAGGCTGAACGAGGCAGGGAACTTGCTCGAAAGAATATCGACGTTTTCGATGCCTACGCATGTGATGCCATTATCATCAATTCTGCTGGATGTGGCTCGACATTGAAAGAGTACGACCATCTCTTACGCGATGACCCTGACTATGCGGAACGGGCACAGGTATTCAGTCGCAAGATGAAGGACATCAGCGAATTTCTAGTAGAGATTGGACTGAACGAGACAATGGGACGTGTGGAGCGTGTCGTCGCTTATCACGATGCATGTCACCTCGTACATGGGCAAAAAATTCGACAGCAACCACGCCAGTTACTCAAACGCATTCCGGGCATAACACTCGTCGATTTACAAGAAGCCGATTGGTGCTGTGGAAGCGCAGGTATCTACAATATCACGCATCAAGCGATGGGACAGGAGTTGCTCGAACGCAAACTAACCCATATCAACGCAACAGGTGCAAGCGTTGTAGCAACGGGCAATCCTGGCTGTATGATGCAGATAGCGATGGGCTTACGTACCCAGGGACGAGATGTCGCAGTCGTTCACCCTGTTCAACTGCTCGACCAAGCATACCGCGAAGCAGGATTATATGAGATTACACCCGTGCAAGAGAGTTCCTCAAACCAGAAACGGGCATTGCTTATCGGCACAGGCATCGCCTTATACCTTGCAGCAATGCTCTACAGAAGATATATGCGAAAACATCTGTAGGGGCGTTATTCTATAACTCCCTATCCGTGAGGCAGGGAGTTATAAAATAACGCCCCTACTCGTACAAATCCTGTGCGG
>DAIQNC010000301.1:0-5433 GCA_036788655.1 Ktedonobacteraceae bacterium | reverse complement strand
ATGTATATCTGTATGAAGAGAAATATACAAATATACAGCTAGTTGGCAAATTTTTCGCACATAATGACCAGAATAATTTTCAGTTGGCAGAGAAATATCAGCGTATGGAGCAGGAGTTTCATAATCTGCATATGATGCGCGGCTACGGACTGGTTGGCTATCCGCATGATGTTGTGCGCCCACTCGGCTATAATGGTTGGTTGAACAGTGTGTTGGTCGAGGAGTATCATGGTGGGCAATCGTTGAGCAGTGTTATTAGCGATGCGATTTATGCGCGACGCCCGGATCGGCTCTATGGAAAGCTCACGGCTCTAGCGTACTTTCTGGCGACGTTTCATAATCGCACGGCGAACGGCTATGGTGTCAACTTTCACGAAGATTGCGCCTATCTTGACCGTCTTGTGCGTAAACTCTCGAAAAAGCAGTACATCAGTTGGGATGAGGTGCAGGAGTTTTCGTGGTTGCGTGACCGTTGGCGCGAACAACCACGTATGTGGCAAGACCAGCAAGTGTTCGTTCATGGTGATGCGACACCAACGAATTTCCTTTTTGGACATGGGTTAAGCGTCATAGGCATTGATTTAGAACGCATGAAAAGGGCTGATCGCGTCTTCGATATCGGGCGTATCACGGGCGAACTCCAGCACTTTTTCCTACAGATGACGGGCAACAAATATGCTGCCGAGCCGTTTATCGGTCACTTCCTGTGGGAATACGCCTGTCACTTTCCAGACCGTGAGAGCGCGTTTCGCTCCATCTGTGGACGCTTGCCCTTTCAGATGGCACTAACGCTGCTCCGTATTGCGCGTAACCCGTGGATTAGCCACGAATACCGCCGACGCCTCATTGAGGAAGCAAAAATCACATTAAGGACATTTTGATGGATATTCGTGCTATCGTCTTCGACGTAAATGGAACGCTTATCGACATCGAGACGGACGAGGGATTGGAAGAGATATATCGTGCTATTGCGCACTTCCTGATGTATCAGGGCATCTCAATACATCGTTGGGAAGTGCGCGACCTGTATTTCCAGATAATGCAACAACAGCGCGAACGAAGTGGCGAAATCTTTGCTGAGTGGGATGCCGTTGGGGTCTGGCGTGAGTTCCTGACCATCAAAGCCACTGAATATACTCGTTCTCTTCCGGCGGAAAAGCAAGCACAACTACCGCACTTTCTAGCGGAGCTGCATCGTGGCATAGCTCGCAAAAAGCTCCGTCTCTATCCGCAGGTACAGGAGACGCTCGACCTGCTAAAAACACGCTATCGTATGGCGATTGTTTCCGATGCCCAGAGTGCGTATGCCGTCCCCGAATTACGTGCAGTCAGAATAGCTCATTACTTCGAGCCGATTATCGTTTCCGGCGACTACGGGTATCGTAAACCAGACCCACGCCTGTTTCAAAAGGCTCTTGATGGTCTGAGGGTACAACCGCATCAGGCTCTCTACATCGGCAATGATATCTATCACGACATTCACGGGGCGCAACAGGTGGGCATGAAGGCCATCTACGCCTCTTACAGTCAGAGCAATCCGCTATCTGGAACAATTGAGCCTGATTACATCCTGTACCATTTCGCGGATTTGCCCCAGGCCATCAACTATTTCGAGGCGTTATAGAAACTTTGCACATCTCACAATCTCATAATCGGCAAAATCTCCATATTTTGCTCTATCCGACAAAATCTCTAGCACAATCATTGACAATCTGAACATCACATGTTATATATTTAGCAACGCAAAAAACACAATTCCATAGGAAGAGGCGTTGAGGAGACGAGTAGCAGTTCCGGTAACGTACAGAGAGTGGGCTAAAGCTGAGAAGCCCATACGTATCACCTCTGCGAATAAGAACTCCGAATGCCACAGGAAGAAATCGCCGTGATGCGAGGGTGTAATAAATTAGACCCGTACATAATCGGCGAGATTAGAACTTTGTCGGTAGCCCCCGTTATCAGGCTATGTTGTGGCGTGATTTATCACGCAAGACATGATGAGGTTGCTATTGTGAGATAGCGACGCATGAAGGTGGTACCACGAAGTAGCGATGTCGCTCTTCGTCCTTCCAAGTGAGAAGGATGAAGGGCGTTTTTATTTGCTCAAAAATTCTCTTCTCTCACAAAATCGAACAGGTCACTTCGTAGAACCCCGATTTATCGGTGGGTTCGAGGATCGTGAATCTACCGATAAATCGGAGTTCTACGAAGTATAACGACCAATCAAATACTATACAGGCTTTGACGGGACGAGTAGCGACTCCCGACACATCCAGAGAATGGGCCAATAGCTGGAACGCCCACATGTGTCACACCGCGAACAAGAACCCCGATGCCGCTAGAAGAAATCGCTTCATGTACCGATAACATGTACGGGTATAATTCATTACACCCTGCTTGCTATATCCTGAGCGAGACTAGACCTTTGCCGGATGCCCCCGTTATCGGGCATGTGTAGGGTGTAATAAATTAGACCCGTACACGATGAGGTTGATGTCGTGAGGCATCGACGAATGAAGGTGGTAACACAGGAGTCGTTTTCAACGCTCTTTGTCCTTTCTTCCAAACATGGAAGAGGATAAAGAGCGTTTTTTGATGGATTTGAATATGAAAAGGAGCAACACAATGAACACAACGCATACAGCACAGGCAACCTGCCCCGAATGCGAAGCCGCTATCTCCCTACAGGGACTCATCGTCGGCGAAATTCTTTACTGTCCCGATTGCGGCGTCGAGCTAGAGGTGACAAATCTGGAACAACCAACCGTCTCCCTCGCGCCACAGGTGCAGGAAGATTGGGGCGAATAACCGCCGTGTCACGATAAGGAGAAACAATCATGCATATCGCCATTCTTGCCTCACGAGTGCGCGTCGAAGAGAAGATGCTGATACAGGCGTTGACACAGCGCGGTATCGACCACACGCTGATTGATGATGAGTCGCTACTGTTCGATCTCGCCAGTCCTGACCAGCTATGGCGCGAATATGATGCAGTATTGTGCCGAAGTGTGAGTCAATCGCGTGGTCTCGCTGTACTGTACGTGCTGGAACACTGGGGTATTCCGGTGTTTAACGCGGCCTCAGTCACGGCGACGTGTAACGATAAACTGCTGACGACACTGGCATTGCTTCGTGCAGGTGTTCCGACACCGCGCACACTGCTGGCCTTCGATGCCGAAAACGCTGTACGTGGCATCGAGACGCTCGGCTATCCTGCTGTTCTCAAGCCTGTCACGGGTTCGTGGGGACGATTGTTGGCGCGTGTGCATGACCGCGATGCGGCAGAGGCCATTATCGAGCATCAAGAGACGCTTGGCTCCTATCAGCATCATACACACTACATTCAAGAATACATTGCCAAACCACAAAGGGACATTCGAGCCTTTGTGATTGGCGAACAGACAATTTGTGCCATCTATCGTGCCAGCGAACACTGGGTCACGAACACGGCACGAGGAGCGGTGACAAGCAATTGTCCAGTCACACCAGAATTGAACGAGTTATGTGTACGGGCGGCACAGGCTGTCGGCAGCGGCATCCTGGCAATCGACGTATTAGAAGATGCCGAACGCGGCTTCCTTGTCAATGAAATCAATGCCACGATGGAGTTCCGCAATAGCGTCGCTCCTACAGGCATCGATATCCCGAATGCGATGATCGAGTATGTGATAAGTCAAGTAAGAGGACACGTGGGAGCGACACGATGAACACCACGAATACATTGAAAGTCTCTATCGTCGGCGGCTCAGGCTATACGGGCGGCGAACTTCTGCGACTCATGCTCTTTCATCCCAATATTGAGCTTGTACAGGTCGCGTCGAGTAGCTATGCCGGACAATATGTGCATAGCGTTCATCCAAATCTCCGCAAACTTTGCACAGTGCGCTTCTGTCATCCCGACGACCTGACATCAGTTGATGTACTGTTTCTCTGTCTGCCACACGGCGTTTCATCGCATGAAATCGCACGCTATCGAGGATTGGCAACACGCATTCTCGACCTGTCCGCCGATTTCCGTCTGCGCTCACCTGCCCTCTATCAGCAATGGTATGGCGAGGAACACGCAATGCCAGAGGTGATGAGCGAAGCGGTCTATGGCCTTCCAGAATTGCACCGCTCAGAGATGCGTGAGGCTACGCTAGTAAGTGGTACAGGATGTATGGCAACGGCAGCGATACTCGGACTCGCGCCGCTCTATCGTGCCGGACTTGTCGATGAGTCGATACCATTAATCGTTGATGCGAAGGTCGGCTCCTCTGCTGCTGGTGCGACGCCGGGTGCTGGAAGCCATCATCCCGATAGAAGCGGCGCAGTACGCTCATTTCAACCAACAGGCCATCGTCACTCCGCCGAACTTATTCAAGAATTAGGACAGGGCAACGAGCCATTACAGCAACAAGTAGCATTCTCGGCAACAGCGATAGAACTGGTGCGCGGTATTCTCGTCACGGCGCATGTCTATACACGCGAGCAGCTTGACGAGCGAGCGTTGTGGCGCGTCTATCGTGAGATGTATCAGCGTGAGCCATTCATTCGCATCGTCAAGGAGCGGAGCGGCGTCTATCGCTATCCCGAACCAAAAATTCTGTCGGGTTGCAACTATTGCGATATCGGTTTCGCAATCGACCCCAACTCACGGCGCGTCGTCGTCATGTCTGCCCTCGACAACCTGATGAAGGGCGCGGCAGGAAACGCGCTCCAGGCTCTGAATTGCATGTATGGATGGGACGAAACGCTTGGGTTAACATTCCCAGGCTTGCATCCCGTGTAGGGGCCTTAATTTATTACGCTCAGGAAGGATTTGATGCTATGACGCTTGTGATAAAGATTGGTGGCGCGGCAGGTGTTGAGACGACGCGCATGGTGAGCGAGGTTGCCGAACTTGTGCGCAACGGACAGTCGGTGGTGCTGGTACATGGAGGCTCCGATCTGACGACGACGCTGGCTCAACGGGTCGGGCATCCGGTACGCATGATTACCGCGCCCAATGGCATGACAAGCCGCTATACCGACGCGGAGACACTGGAACTGTACGCGATGGCAGTGGCGGGTCAACTCAATACGCAACTTGTCGCGCAATTGCAACGGCAGGGCGTGAATGCGCTTGGCCTCTCAGGTGTCGATGGGCGTTTACTCGTGGCGCGTCGTAAAGCCGTTGTACGCTCGGTGACGCCAGAGGGCCGCACGATGATATTGCGCGACGACTACACGGGACAGATTGAGCAGGTCAATGCCGCACTGCTCTCGCAACTCGTCGGTGCTGGCTACGTTCCCGTCATTGCTCCCCTTGCCCTGAGCTACGAGGGTGAGCGGCTCAACGTCGATGGAGACCGCGCCTCTGCTACCATTGCCGCAGCACTACATGCCGAAGCACTGCTTATTATGACCAACGTTTCCGGTTTACTCACGAATATTGAGGATGCCAATTCGCGT
>DAIQNC010000300.1:0-5437 GCA_036788655.1 Ktedonobacteraceae bacterium | reverse complement strand
CTGCAATGTACGGGTCTAATTCATTACACCCTGCGACCCACACCACAAATGTTCATTGCCAATTGTCAATGTTCATATTGACGACCCCGAAAGTTTATACTTCGACCTGGACGCCATGCCAGAAGGCGATGTAGTCCTTAATCTGTTTGGCGGCATCTTTTGGAGCAGGATAGTACCATGCGGCGTCCTTGTTCTCCTTGCCATTCACCTCGACGGTGTAATAGCTGGCTTCACCTTTCCAGGGGCAGGTGGTATGCGTGTTGCTTTCCTTGAAGTATTCACGATTTACTGCATCGGGCGGAAAATACTGGTTTCCCTCGACCACTTCGCACTTATCGCTTTCGGCGAGAACAACGCCGTTCCATGTTGCTTTCGGCATTATAGCTGAGACTCCTTTTCTAAGGGCTAGTTTTGTACTATACTTCATTGTATCGTCAGGATAATGAGATTGCAAGGGAACAGAATTGATATGCCATATAATACATCACAATCAGCGCAAAATCTGCATACGTCTTCTGAAGCCTTGCGACTTGGCGAAACCTACCATCTCGGTATGCTCATCGCAACATTCAAACCTCATTATTCACGTTCAGGAGCGGCCTTCTTTTATTCGCAGGTTCTCTTCCTGGTTTTCGCGCTCGCTATTCTTATCACTGCTTTCATTCTCTATTTTAGTAATTACACGCACAACGTTATCTGGCTATTCTTCCTCATCATCGTTCTGAATAGCTTCAATATTTTGAATGTCACACGGCGCAAAAATAAAGGCCAACCGATTATCAGTCCTTTCGAGCAGCACAGACGGATTTATGTTTATCAGAATGGGCTTATCTCTATTCGTAGTAAGCAACCTGTAGTGATGAGGTGGGAACAGGTGCGACAGGTGCGTTACATTCGTCCGAAGACGTTGTATGGAAGAACGGCAACCATAACTATTGTGTACTCGGATAGAGGCGCAACAAAAAGAATTGGTATTGCAAACGTACTGACGAATGCCGACATGGATAGCCTCGGTACACTGTTAGAGCAGATGTACGCTACTTGGAAAGCGAACATGGAATGAATGATTAGTCCCCTACAAACGTTGGGTATATTCGTTCCTGTGGAATAACAAGCGAAGGTTCGTCGTGTGTCAGCACATGTCGATGTTGCTCATGTACAAACGACGTGATATCTTCGATGCCTATAATCCATTCACGTGCATAACGAGCAAGTGTCTCGCCGCGCAGTCCCAGTTGAAGAGCGCGACGTTGGCATGGGTTGCCGTAGGGGTCATGGTCGGGATCCCATTGTAGACGTACATCGGAAGAAGCTACCGCTTCTCGCCATGTATCCTCGCTGGCATAGACCTCGGATATGAAGTGTGAATGTACCGCCTGACTCAGTATCAAGTCGAAGGCAGTGCGTTGTAGCCGAATGGCAAGGATAACTGTTTGTCCATCCTTCGTCGCCCATCCTGAGCGCGCCATCATCCACAAAAATCCGGGCTTAATCCACGACATGCGCGAGAATGAGAACTCGCCCCCGAAATAGCCATGTGCCGCTGCGAAGTGTCCAATGCTCGGCCTGTACGCTTGATAGACGACGATAGTGGTATCATCGAATTGTGCGAGGATGTGACGACCTGATGTAGGCCAGCTATTGAGTTGTGCGAGGTAGGGTTGTGTGATGAGAGGCATATTTAACCTTTGAGAATTTGATATGGAAGAAGCATAACAGAAAGGTCTGGAACACAGGTAAAGTCGCTAGCTTTCTATCGGTGGAGTTGGTGGATTAGTGTGACGAATACGGTCTAGTTCATCAAACATATCTTCGGGCAAATCGCTCAATGAGCCAACCGGGTCTACCCAGTGTTCTGTCTGTGATATTTCGCCTGATATTTTGCGAAACTCTCCGTGTATAAATATCTCTTGCTCAAGAGCCTCGATATAATTTGCCACCTCTTCCTGTGCCTCTGGCGGTAGATGCTCCAGATGCGGTAGCACCTCTTGCAAGCGATCAATCATTATTAGTCTCCCTCAGCGATACATATCAAAAAATTTGCTCATAATCATAAGTAGTATAACATTAAAGGAATGAGGAATAACCAGTAGCAGTACATCATTGCGCCCATCTACACAGATGGGCGTAATGATGTACTGCTACTGGTTTCGTGTTACGCTTGTGCTAGTTCGTTGACTTGCTCTAGTAGTTCCTGACCTTGTTGAATCAGCGTTTGAGCGTGGGCCACGTTGATCGGTTGGTTATGGAATGCTGCACCTTCGAGCATATTTGACATCTGCTCTGCAATCGCATTGCGCTGAGTAGTGATTGCAGACAGTTTATTTTCAAGCCGATTGTACGTGCTGTCGCCAGAAGTCTTGCTTTTCAATGCTTTCGTAGAGATGGCAAGGCTGGCGAGGCCGAGTTCTCCGACAGGAGCGTTGATTTGCTTGAATATCTGTGCCAGTTCGGTTAAGGTGCTGCGGTTATCACGCAACGATTCTGGCACTGCCCAATCTGCAAGAACTTCAAAGAGGACGCGACCGCTATGTGCGTAGTCGTCTTTCAAGCCAAGCAGTGACAGCATGGTTGTGCGCGTGTCGGTGTGATCTGACCAGATGCTGTTGGTGATACCGAGATGTTTCACACCTGGACCGACCATACCTAGCCAGGTGGTGTTAATCTGCGGATAGACATCCCCATGATTCCAGGCTTCCACCGGGTATTCTGAAACACATGGCGATGTGCAGTTAGGCACATCGCTGTACAGGTAGTAGTTCGGGTCAGCGAACATGGTAAATGTCGGAGTCCGTGCCGGGTCAGACGTAATCATATGAAGTAACTTCATCTCCACGGAATCAGCCATGTACCTTGTAAATGTATCGGTGTTCCCTGTGATCGGGTTGACCGCAGTTAATTTGCTCACCGCCTGTTCAAGGGTACGTGTTACAGTGGCTGTACGCGAGGGATTGCCATTGACGTAAAAGACTGGAGCGGAGTCGGCATGAACGTTGAACGGAGTTGTCACACCTTGCTGCGTGGCTAAAAGCCCGTTAAGGTTTCCCTCGATCTCACCGATCTTGCTGTATGTGCAGGGAGTGGTCACGCCGTCGCACCCGGCAGGGCTGGGAGAACCCCCTACGAAATGATCACCTTCGTCTGCCGTGATGACGAAGAGTGTGTTGCTGGAATTGATGCCATCGTGCGCCAGACGAGTGAAGAATTTGCCGAAGGCATCGTTGTACGCTTTGAGATTAGCGACGTAGCCAGCTTCTCCTGGCCCATAGGCGTTTCCAGTGGCTGTGGACGCATGTGCATCACTGAGATAGGCATAGGTGACAGGTACACCATGTTCCTGCATCGAGGCTACGTAGGCAAGCGAGTTCGTTGCTTGCATGCCGTCAAAGCCAGGGAAGCCGATGTTGCCGTTGGAGTCCTGAATGACCTGTCCATCCAGGTTTGTCAACGGCCCGTTGGGACTAATCTGCGGCGCGACGTATTTATGACCGAAGAGCGCATTATAGCCAGCATAGCCACCCGGCTCGTCGGGCAGCAAGTCGGCTACACCCGTGTTTGTGCTAGCACAGACCGCGTTTCCTTTGGCGCAGTGGACAGCAACTCCTACAAAGTCGGCGGCAGCCTTCGTGGGATTGGCTTTTGCCTCAGCCGCTTGCGAAGAGTTTGCCCCATAGACTTTCGAGACATCGATATCGGTATTTTCAAGCTCGATGTTTGCCGTCCCAACCGCGCCTACGTTACAGCCAGCACGAGTATACGGGACCCATGGAGCAGGAGCGTTCTTGCCCTGAGCGTCAATCATGCTGTACGTTGTGTCGGTTGGTGATGATGTCGTGGGATCATACACGGGGTCAGTCCAATAAGCAAAAGAAACGCCGAGGTTGCTCGTGCCATTGGGATTGAAATAGCGATAGGTGTTGCTGACGGGTTGACCATGACGATCACCATAGACGCCAGTGAGTGAAGTTACAATATCGTCAGCTGTGTGGGCGATGAGCGGCGTATGCTGGTTAGAGAGCAGTACGCCATTGTTTTTGATGAAGTTCAGCAGATTCGGCATCTGCTCCAAGTCTGAGGGAACATTTGGGTTGTCACGCATGAAGTGAACGTTGTCGAATTGGAGATAAATCACGTGCTTGATGTTGCCGTTTGCCGAGTTGAGTTGACAACTGTTTGCGGCGGTTGCAGCGTATGCAGTAGGAAGGGAATGCGAAACTGCTTGTACTCCAAACCCCATAATCATGGTTAGCAGCGTCGTTGCCAGAACCAGACGTATTAAGGGATACTGCCAGGGCTTTTGAACGTTGTCCATAAATCCTCCTCCATGAGGCTGTACTGTAACTTACAATATGAAGCAACTTGCCACAAGCAGTATAGCACAAATAGTTTAAGGATGTATTAAGGGACTGTAACTCTCCGGTCCTGTCAATACAGGCAGCAATGAGGCACAGGTTTATTATGCTGCCGTATATCGACGTATATCAGTAAGCACTCCGGTTCTTTCAGCTTCTTCCGCAATTTGCAGCAACTGCTCAGTCGTTTCCTCGTCAGTATATTCTTCACCACAATTGGGACAGATTAACTTAGGGACATTTTTGATAATCAAGGTCATTCCATCACGCTCGAAAAGGGATGTTCCCATCCCTTCTTTAAGATGAGCCTGTTTGCAAATCACACAAATCATTCTGGTTTCCTTTGTTTGAAATCTGATTCCCATAAGTTCGGGTCTGGCTCATACACAGTAATGATAAATGTCACTTCGAGAGAAGGATCATCAGCTACTACAATATGCAACGGTTTATTGTCTATCCATCCTAAGACAAGCCTACTTGGATAAGGTGTGTCGTCTGGATAGCTTTCAATCACTTCTCCATATTCTAACACTCGACGAATATGCGAGGCGCGAATGCGCCTTTGCATAATTCGTCGAGTAGCATGATCTCGAAAGATTAACCGACGAGGTGTCATTATTCCTCCCCGATTTCGGCCTCTTCTACTATTGCATCCTCAACTACGCCTTCCGCATTGACTATCTCCTCAACCTCGCTCACTTCTGGGGCATCGGAGACTTCATCCTCGCTAACTTCAACAACATCAGCATCGTCATCGGGCTGGAGCTTTTTGCCGTTGGTGGTGGCAACGGCTACGACTTTATCGCCTTCTCCCATGTGCATCATGGTGCGCCCCTGCGTGGCGCGTCCGGCGCGGATGATGTTGTTGACGCTCATACGAATGACGACACCATCAGCAGAGATGATCATGAGGTCGTTGTCGTGGTCAGTGATAATACGCGCCGCCGCGACACGCCCGGTCTTGTCATTGATTTTCGAGGTGATGACGCCACCGCCGCCGCGATTGTGACGCGGATAGTCGTCGATGGGCGTACACTTGCCGAAGCCGTTTTCGGTGACGATGAGCAGTTCGCTATCCTTCGGAG
>DAIQNC010000299.1:0-5458 GCA_036788655.1 Ktedonobacteraceae bacterium | reverse complement strand
AATAATACTATATTTCGAGCAGTTTTTTCAGCTTACGACGCGCTAAACCACTCTCCGTACCTTTTTCATCTACATGTGCTATCTGGTTTTGCTCTACAAACAACTCCTGCAATACATGTCCATCGAATGCGTGAGGCAATGGGAGACCCATGCTCTGTAATAGGGTTGGGACAATATCGTAAATTTCGGCGTTTGGTGCTTTCAACCCCTGCTTGATGCCCTTGCCGAAGGCATACAGGACGCCATTTTTTTGATGTGTGCCGCGCACTTTATTCTCTTCATCCCACAGGCGTTTGTTGCCCAGCGCCATATGGAATGTGACTCCTTCGTTGGCGAGAACGATTAAGTGCGGCTCACGAGGTGCATACGGCCCGGTTCCATACACCTCTGTCGTGAAGAGTTCATCGACGAGAGGCTTGCCTGTCACTGGATGCACCTGGCGTTTCAAGTCTTCGCACAGTTCCGCGAGACGCTCTTCTCCCAGTTCATTGCTCAGGAAGATATCCGCATAGCCGCCGCCATAGCCGGAGAGGGAAGGCACATAGGCTAAGGTATGCTCCCAATCAATATCATTTTCAAGCGGTTTATCGACATGAACGATGTTCGTCTTGACAATACCCCTACTCTTGAGTGCTTTCTTCACTCTGCGAACGAGTGTCAGGAGTCCAAGCCGTTTCACCAGATGTTTCAGTTCTGCGCGATAATTCGCCTTACGTCTCTGACCCTGATTGGTATTGTTGAGCTTGAGTAGCCCTTTGCTATACAGGTATTCATTGATATCAAAGACACTTCCTGCTCCCTGAAAACCGTGATCGGAGACCACGAAGAGCGTATTATCCGGCCCCACATGTTCGAGCATCTTGCCCAGAGCAGCATCGAGCATACGATAGTATTCCGTTGCTCGTGGTTCCAGAGCCGTTATATTTGTCCAGAGTGGGTGCTGTAGGCGGTCTGGCCCCATAAATGCGACATAACAGAAATCCCAGGTGCGATTTTCGAGCAGATAGGTAATCAGTTTCATGCGCTCTTCCATCATGTGGAGCGTCGCATCAATCATCTTCTCCTGACGTTGATCTACCGGGCCGACATAGATTTTGCTGAAATCCAGATCGATCTCATAGTCAGGTACGGCTTGAAAAAGCTCTTCCTTGAAATCGGTGGGGTAGGTAAAATTGACATCACTACTGGGCGTCATATAGCCGCTGACCATAATACCGTTGATTGGCTCCGGTGGATAGGTCATGGGAACGTTGAGAACGAGAACGCGCTTGCCATAATCGCTGAGAATATTCCAGATGGCCTTCCCACCCTTACGGTGCGTTTGTACGCGAGCTTTACGAGTATTCCCCAACCCTTTCTGTCCCGACTGTTCTTCATACTCCCAGAAATCATAGACGCCGTGACTGGCTGGTTTTAGCCCGGTGGAAAGGGACATCCAGGCTGGCGGAGTGAGAGGCGGATATTTTGATTCAAGAATTGCTTCGCACCCTTCCGTCTGTAATCGCTTAAAATTAGGAAGGTCTCCTCTCTCTATAAGTGGATGTAGGATGCGATACGTTAAACCATCGACTCCAAACATAATGGTTGGCATGATGTACCTCGTTTCTATTTTTTCTTTCGTTTGAGCTTTTTATTCAAGGCATCAATGATAACTTGATCTTCTTGCCCTAGCTTAAAGAGTAGAATGAATGCGCCATAGAGAATAAGAAAGACAGGAATCAGTAATAGTTGTATCAGTAAATTGATGTGATGGATATCCAGCAAGTATATCAACGCTCCTGTAATTGCCGCACTGATTACTCCTGCGAGCACAGGCTTGAGTGTGCTGAGATTATAAGGGTGTATTTTGAGAATGAAAATCACCTGCGCCAACTTCATAACGTTCACGACGCCGATGGCAAGCCCGGTACTGACGGCAACACCCATTGCTCCATAGCGCGGAGCTAAAAGCACACCAACCGCCACGTTCACGACGACCGCTGTTATCGAGTTGAAGACGGAAACCTTCTGATATCCGGTCATCATGAGCAAGTAGCCGACCGCACCCGTTGAGGTATTGATAATGTTTCCCAGTGCAAACGCAATCAGCAAGGGCCATGCTTCGACAAAGCCATGACTTGAAATCGCCAGGATCGGCCTTGAGAAAAGGCTTACGGTGAAGAAGATAGGCAGACTCAGTGTAATCGACCACTTTGTCACTATCTTGAACATCGCTGCGAGCTTTTCATGCTCTCCTTTCGTATGTAGCTCGGCAATGGTTGGAGCAAACATCGAATTGAGAGAGGTCTGAGGCATCACAATAAAGCCGCTCAGTTTGATAGCTGCTGTATACAGGCCAATCTGTTCATTCGAGATAGCAAAGAAGGCTAATAATAAGGTATCGGTAGACTCAAGCGTCATATCGACAATGGATGTGAGAAAATTTGGTACGGCGAAGTTAAGCCATTCCCGAAGTTCATATTCTTTGCGTCCGCGTTTTGCTGCTGGCGGGAGTAGGCGAAGAAGAGCATATAAACTGAATATCATGCTGGCGGCAATACCGACCAGTGTAGCAATCACGACTCCGATAACATTATGTTGAATGAACAGAATCACGATAAGGACAGCGACCATCACAACGGGACTCACCACACGCTCGGCTAACACGCGCCATTTGAACGCCTTGAGGCCCTGTAATCCGCTATACCACATGATTTGCATACAGAGCATAGGAATGAGAGGAGCCATAAACACGAGAACGGGCGTCATTCTCGTGTCATGTCGAAAATTTGCTAGCGCGGGAGCATAGAAAATGACGAGGAAGGCACCGAGTAAACCTGCCAGACCAGCAGTGACCGTACAGAAGATAGTAAGCCCACCTAACGCCTGCATTTTCTTTTTAGTACGATACGTTGCAGTGTAGCGTACCATAGCGTCATCAAGTCCGAGGTTAAAAAGTGCGGCAATCAGCGAGACAAGGGCATAGCTTATGGAATATATTCCATAGACGGCTGGACCGAAGCCGCGCTGAATCATCAGATTACTTCCGTACTTGAGGATGTTCCCTGCGATATTCCCGACGCCGACAATAGCGGCATTACCCGCAGCACCTGTAATCTCAGATTGCATTTCTGGTGCGGCTTGCCCCTGTTGCTTTGCTATATCTTTCAGGACAAGCATCGGGATAGTATCGTATTTGTCTATGTCGGGGTCGTCGTCGATAAGGCCGCCGACATTCCCCATACCCCCCACTGGCTGAAACAAAGGCTCGTCTCTGAGGAAATCGAGTCTTTTCACCTGGACAACAGGCATTTTCAGCGTCGCAAGCATGTCTACAGGAAGTTGCTCTGCGTCTGAGACATGCTTATCCTCATCCAGTTCTTGCAACTCGTCTGCAATAGGAAGACCCCATGCCCTGGAATGTTCTCGCAGCGTCTGCTTATCAGGCAGAATCATGGTGTGATATCGCTCTTGCAACATCCTCGGATCGGGTAATAGCTCTGTCTCATCCGCTGTGTCTGTTGTGGACAATGAACCTTTGCGCTTTGATTTACTATCGGGCAAGCGAAAACGTCGTATCTTCAGACTTGTCGTCCGGTCTTGTTGTTTCTGTGGCTGCTTTAAGTTTGTATCTTGCTGCTGTTGCGTTTGAGCCTGGGCTTGCGCCTGAGTCTGAGCTTGATGCTGGCTCCTCTGTGGCGTAGGTGTCATGATTGTTGACTGCTTTTCGACAAAAGAATAGATAGCATCAAATCGTTCTCTGGCAAATTGATGCGTCGGGTCTGTTGTCGGCTCTCTGGTTTGATCACTCATACCACTCATACGCTACTACTTTCAACAGTTTTTCTCATTAGCAATTAGATATATCCCAGGTCGCGCAATCGGTTAATCACAAGCTCTTCGTCTTCCTCTGAAAGACCCTGTTCCTGCCCTTCTTCATGAAGAGGATGGTCTGCCAGATACGAATATGAGTAGACATCCTGTACAGGAGCAGCGTCCAGTCCTGTATAATCTAAACCGAGAGCATGGAGCAGTGTTGGTACGACGGTAACAAGCTGATTTGATGTTGTGATTCCGCTGCCCAGTGAGGGTGCGCTTCCCAACAGAAATCCTTTCAAGTCGGAAGGATGCGTTCCTGCTACCACTGCTGTATCTGGCGAGACAGGTGTGAAAACATGTTCATCGAAGCGCATATACGCACTTTCAGGTGAAGAGGCATATCCGGGTTTGAACAGAACAATGAGGTCAGGAGCGCAAAAAAGGAAATTTTCGCTGTACAATTCTTCTTTGCGATAGACGCGCTCAATCACTGTCTCTCCAGTCTGTGGGTCGCGCAGTTTTTGAGGCAGTGCGTTCACCAGCGTGTCCCGAACCTCTTCATATTCGTCCTGTAGATGAACAGCTCCTTGCGGCTCACGCCCCAACAAATTGATCCATAATTGCCCGCTACCAGCAAAGTAAGCGAGCGAGTCGGGCCACTGTATGGAGCCTGTCTGTGCATCACGCTCGATGATGCCCATATCTGCCAGGAAATTGTTCATATTGACGAATTGTTTCACATGTGCAGGTTGAGCGTCAGAGAGTATGGCAAGTAGCCCTGTTGCACCGAGCCATGTTCGTGCAGACTGTAATGTGCCTGAAAGTTGTGTTGCGACCTCTGTAGTGGGCAGATTTGTATCGAACGTGCAGGTAATAAACAGGCAAGTTGGTGTAGAAACGTGATTATGCGTCAAGTCCTCAAGCGTCGATTCGAGTTTGTCGGAAGAACAGGTTGCTTGCTGGACGTGCCAGCCTGCGCTCTGTAAACGCTCGGTAAGGGACGCAGGTGTAGTTTCACGGCCTGAATGTTCCTCAACAATGGTGTAACTAGAAGAAGGCTGTGTAGTATTCGCAAGATGGCAAGCGGGCATACGAGTATCGAAAAAACCAAAACTGTCAGGAAATCGACCTGTCAGAGCCTGATATTCCTGATTTTGTGGTTCCGTAATCAACGTTGGTTCAAGTTCAAGTGCCACACCGTCGTGCAGAAGTTTTTCTACTTCTGGCACGGCACGAATATCTTCCAGACGCAGACCGCTCACGTGAAGTAGTATTGCCCTCTGAATTTCCTGATTTTCGTTACTCATGAATATTCCTTATGGCGGTATCCTTTATAAAGGATACCGTCTCCTCTCTATCTGCCGGATGATTGCAATGGAGTATGTATGCTGGATGCAAGTACATCGTTCTCATGCTTTTGTTTTCGTTGAGCTATGCGCCATACCTGATCCTTATAGACGACACAGCCCCATACAATCCACGAGGTGATGACCTGTGGAAGACCGCCCGCACTACCCAACTGCCTCGGCTGTAGAAAGAAAGCACCGGAAGTGAAATCGCCGAAGGCAGAGCCAATCACTAATCCCATTGCGACCAACGCAAGAATGCGATCTGGAAGCTTGTCCGGTGCTTTAGAGCGCAGGAACAGCCGGAATGCGAT
>DAIQNC010000298.1:4670-5483 GCA_036788655.1 Ktedonobacteraceae bacterium | reverse complement strand
TCCGACTCCGGCGGTACACAGACACGTGCCGTCCTGCGCGATGGGAAATGGCATATTAACGGCTCCAAAGCGTTTATTACAAATGCAGGAACCGATATGAGCGGCGGCGTCACCATCACCGCCGTAACGGGTACACGTCCCGATGGGCGCAAAGAGATTACCAATATCATCGTGCCGAAGGGAACGCCCGGCTATGTTATTGGCAAGGCGTACAAGAAGATGGGCTGGAAGGCATCCGATACGCGCCCACTCGCCTTCGAGGACTGCGTTGTGCCAGAAGGCGATATCCTGGGAAGTCGCGGCGATGGCTTCAAGCAGTTCATGCAAATCCTTGACGCGGGACGTGTCGCTATCGCCGCGCTCTCCGTCGGTCTCGCACAGGCATGTCTCGATGCCGCCCTTGACTATGCGAAGCAACGCAAGCAATTCGGGCAACCCATCAGCAAAAACCAGGCGATTCAGTTCAAACTTGCCGATATGGATACAGAAGTAGAGCTTGCGCGTTTAATGTATTATAAGGCCGCGTGGTTGCACATGCAGGGTAAACCCTACACACGCGAGGCGTCGATGGCGAAACTGTATGCATCAGAGATGGCGAAACGTGCGGCAGACCAGGCCGTACAGATACACGGCGGCTACGGCTTCATGGACGAATATCCCGTCTCGCGCTACTGGCGTAGCGTCAAAATCAACGAAATCGGTGAAGGCACAAGCGAAGTGCAGCGCATGTTAATTGCGAAATTGCTAGGTTGTTAGGCTACAGCCAGCTTCCACGCAGGTGTCATCACCATTCGTTTAGTTCACACAGGAGGA
>DAIQNC010000298.1:2193-4660 GCA_036788655.1 Ktedonobacteraceae bacterium | reverse complement strand
ACAAGCGAAGTGCAGCGCATGGTCATAGCGAAAATGTTAGGCTGTTAGACCACTGAATTGTGACGATTGCAGGTGTCATCACCAGACTCTTTCCACAGGAGAAAACACTAATGGAGATGACACCACAATCCAACACGACCTCGACAAAATTTCCTCGTCAAAGTGGAAACGTGATGCACATGTTCGACGGCATCCACTTCCGTTTCCCCGAATTCAAGCACGACCACCCGAAAGTTATCGATGTCAACAAGGTCGCTGACGCAGAGTTGACAATGGGCCAGAAAATAGCCGATAAAGTAGCATCTACTGTTGGCAGTTGGCCTTTCATTATTACACAGAGCATTATTCTAGCCTGTTGGCTTATTTTGAATAGTCTCGCATGGGTATATAAATGGGATCCATATCCTTTTATACTCTTAAACTTAGCCTTATCCTTTCAAGCCGCCTACGCCGCTCCTTTTGTGATGATGTCACAAAACCGTCAAGCCGAGAAAGACCGTTTAACGGCGCAAAACGATTATCTCACCGATTGTAAGGGAGAAGAAGAGATCCGTAACATTATGGAGCATCTTGACCATCAAGATGAGGTTATCTTGCAAGTTATTAAGCGACTTGAAGAACAACACATGGAGATGCTACAACATATTGCTCGTCTTGATCCTACAACCGCACAGAAATTGGGTGCGGATGTACAATTGATGGCTATGGAAGATGGAGAATAATCTTCTTTACTCCTAAACCTTCATAGTGAAGTACGCAGGGTGTGATAGAATCAGACCCCTACACTGTGGCAGCTTACGTAGAATTTCAAATCATGCACAGTGTAGGGGTCTGATTCTATCACACCCTGGTAGCCACATCACCTACGTTCAAATTATTTTGTCAACGTTCATCATCACACCCTGCGAATCCAATGTACAATGCCCATCATTACCCGTTCGTAGGCCAGTTGAACCAGTTGAACGTGACGGTTGTTGACGCGTTTCCTGTTCCCGTTGTGCCAGTAGTGCCATTGCCGTTTGCGTTGACCATCCACACGGTTGTACCACCGTTGACGGAGAGGAAGGTAGCGTTTTTCGGTAAGCTACTTACGGTCACTTGAATTGGTGAAGCGGTAGCTGTTTCGTACATCTGATAGCCGTTGCTGGTCTGCCAGAGGATGAAGTTGGTTCCGCTCTGTGGCGCGGCAGCTAACCCATCGCTCATCACCTTCGGCTGTGCCGTTACATTATCAAGTGGCAAAGAGAGCAACGTGCCAGGAAGCGTCTCATCAGCCTGTGCAAGGTAAAGGACGGGGTCGAGGCGTGTTGCCACCGGGAATGTCGGTGTTGTCGTAGCCTTCGCAGGAACAGGCGTTGTCGTCACGGTTGCATTTGCCTTGTTTGCCGAATCTACTGCATTTGGCGTGCCCTGTCCCGTGACGCTACTAGTTGTCGTTGCGCTGACAGGATTGGTGTCGAGCCAGAAGAGCGTGTTTCCGACAACCTGTGGATGGAACGAGGTCTCATCGTTGCGGAACAGATGCTGACTGGTGACGATAGAGGGTTGCCATCCACGCTTACTATGTACCTGTGAACTGCTCTGTTGCTGCTCCCAGATGTTGCCATGTAGCTCATTATCGCTTGTCGCCCATTCTTCAGACCAGAAGATGTTCATGCCACTGCTATCAGCCGTTGGAGAAGTCAGAATATGTCCATTACTCGCCGTTGCGATAGTGGTAGAAGCAGTATGACCGGAACCGTCGAGCAGGTAGCGAACGAGGTGCGAATCACCCTTCGCATCGACTATGGTCAGCAATAAGGTATTCTGTTGGATAAACGAAAGCCCCTGTATCGGTGTATGCACCCAGGTTGGCGCAGTATTCGTATAGAAGACGCCATTTGTCAGCACCACAGGGATGTTGTCTGTGCTATTACTATTGAGCGGAAGGGCATAGAGTGTCCACTTGCGCGAAAAAGCTTCGATTGCGCTATGCTTCTGCTGACCCTGCACCGAATGTTGGAAAATGGCCTGTGGTGTGTCCATTTGCAGCCAGATGAGCCAGTCGTGCGAAGCGGCGAGGACGAACAACGGCTCCGAACTGGATGTTGGAAGCAGTTCTGTACTGGTGGATGGCTGTGGTGTGTTCTTCTGCGAGTTGTTGACGCGCTCGATCATCCACTGCTGCTCACCATTGCCATAAGCTGAATAATAGATAGAACCGTTACTGGCAACTGCACTTACAATATTAGGATAGGATGTTTGCGTCGAAGCATTTGCAAGCGTGACCTGTGATAGTTGCGTAACAGATGAAGCAACATTTGCACCCGATCCAGATAAGCTATGACTTGCAAGTACCAGCAACGAGACGAGACCGCCTGTCAGCATGGTGAGCAAGAAGGCTGCCGCCAGCCCCATGATTGCGAACTGATTCATGGGAGCCACACGCCGACGCTGTTTAGGCGTAAGAACAGGAAGTGGTCCTGTT
>DAIQNC010000298.1:0-2183 GCA_036788655.1 Ktedonobacteraceae bacterium | reverse complement strand
CCGCAGTAGATAGTGCAGCGATGCTATCGGGAGCTTCCTTTGCCTGTTTCGCCTTGCCTGTAATGCTTGTCACCCTGGCTGTTTTCTGAATGTGTTCCTTTATATAGGGTTTCAAAAAATCAGGCGCAGGAATGGCAGGAGTTCCTGATGCGGTAGATCGTTGAAGATATCGGGTATGCTCGGTAGCCAGAGCTTGCATCAATTTAGCATGAGCATCAGGATTAGGTTCGAGCGCAGGAAAAAGATGTAGTTTTTCGCCGACCATACCCTGCTGTGCGAGTACCTGCCGACACGCAGGACACGCTTCCAGGTGAGTATCAAGTTCATTGCTCTGGGAATCACTCAGTTCTCGATAGGCGGAGAGCAATATCCGCGCCTCTTGACAGTTCAATCTTCACCGACCTCTTTTTTGTACAACGAGATAAACCGTTCCCTTGCCCGCATGAGCCGCATTTTGACGGCAGATGCGCTAATACCAAGCACATCAGCGATTTCCGCACACGAAAGTCCATCGTTTTCGTATAGCCACAAACACGAAGCATACTTCGGTTGCAATTGCTTCATGACGCGCTCCACGATTTCGCGGTCTGCCACACGACTCTCGAAACGCCCACCATCGTAACCATTGCGTTCGTAGAGCGTACTTACCGAACTCACCGAACTTTCACTCCGTCCTTCATCACCGGGGCTATTGAAGCTATCCGATGACGGCCCACCGGACTCGGATAGCACACCAGCACCGATGCCGCGATCCTCGTTGAAGAGCGAAAGCGGCAACCATGAAATGAGGCGTCTGCGGCGTAAACTGTCGGTTGTCGTGTTCTTTGCAATGCGATAGAGCCACGCCGATAACGCTCCCGGTTGCACCACCGTATCATTCAGCAATGCCTTATACGCTTTGACGAATACGTCTTGCGTCAAGTCATACGCCTGTTCGCGGTTGCCAATCAGGTGATAGATGAAGTTCGTAATGGGCATCTGGTAACGTTGGAAAATGGCCTCGAAATCAGCGATATCTACCGCCGCTTCCGCGACTTTTTCTGCATTTCTCGCACTCATTCCACTTGCGCCATGACTAAGCTGCCCTTGCTGCGTTTTAACCTGTTCAAGAGCAGACGACGGCGCATCGGAAACGAGGGTGGCTTGCCCTTCTCCCACATCGTAGGGAAGTTCATCCTCATCCACAGTGGGAAATGTATGTTCTCGTCCTTCCTCATCTTCAAAGGAAGAACGAATAGAACTATTCGTATGGTAGAAACGGATAGAGGTATCCATCAGTTACAAAAACCTTATGGTAAAGTAGAAATTGCTCTGCTTAGACTATTTTTCTTACAGTAGTAGCATAACATATCTGAAAAGGAACTGCTATGAACGTAGGAACAATGATAAAGTGATAAAGATAACAATAAAAAGGTGTCCCATTATGACAACATCGGAATGTAGGCCATACATTCCTTACTCTATTACGCTTCACACTTCGCGCACGTTCTACAATCTTGCCATCAGCACACATTTCTGCTACCATACGGCTATGACAACACAGGAAATCGTCGCCCCCGGCTGGAATATTACTGGACACGAACACGCCGTCGATATTCTGCGTCGTACACTTGCGGCACAGCAGGTTCGTCATGCCTACCTGTTCACGGGGCCACAACATATCGGAAAATCACTCCTTGCAAGGCGTTTCGCCCAAACACTGCTCTGTACGGGTGGGCCAGACCCGACGATTGCACCAGATGTACCTTGTAATTCCTGCCTTGCCTGTCGCAAAGTGCTACACGGCAACCATCCCGATGTGCATGTCATCGCCAGGCCGTCCGACAAACAGTTCATTATAATAGAGCAGATACGTGCGCTGCAAAACGACTCCGCACGTCATACGCTTGAAGGACGCCGCAACATCTTCATCATCGAGAACGCGCAGGACATGAACGCGCAATCCGCCAACTGCATCCTCAAAACACTAGAGGAACCGGAACCTGACGTAATACTTCTGCTTACCGTTCCCGACGCTGGCCTGTTGCTGCCGACCATCGTTTCGCGTGTGCAACTTGTGCCGATGCAACTGCTCACCAACCTGCAAATTAAGAACGCCCTTATGCAGCAATGGAATGTCGAGCCGAAAGAGGCCGAGTTGATTGCATCGCTCGCCGCCGGACGCATGGGCTGGGCGATACAGG
>DAIQNC010000297.1:0-5490 GCA_036788655.1 Ktedonobacteraceae bacterium | reverse complement strand
GGCGAGAAATCGCTGCCTTGATGAATTGCGAAGAAAGCGTGCCATTCACTTCTCAGAGCTAGAAACAAATAGTGATGACGATGATCTCTCACCTTTAGCAATTATGCCCGATACGCACCCGCTTCCCGAAGAGATAGCGGAGCGTCACGATTTACAGCAAATTCTTAGACAGGCTATTCAAGGATTACCTCCCAAGTTCCGCTCTGTTGTCTTATTACGTTATGCAGGTCAATTAAGCTTTTCAGAAATTGGTCAAACACTCAGTATGCCAGAAGCAACAGCGAAAACGTACTTCCAACGAGCGCGTCCTTTGCTGAGGGCCGCACTAAGTACACAACTACAACGATCACCAGTTCTTGCAAAATAAAGAAAGTTGTCCATTTTGCTTCGTTTCTGTGAAACTCCTTTCTTATGTAAATCGTAATAATAGCATAAGGAAGATAAGAATTGCATAAGAGGGAGTTTCATAGTGATGAGTTACTTGCAGCCCGTTCTTTTTTCTGAAGATGTTACTTCGGATGATGATATTGATCGCCTCTTCAGTCAACTGGAGCAGATAGAGCCACCAACGTCTCTCGTTAACAGCATTCTTGCTTCTATCTCGCAACTCGCAGGGCAACAGCGTCAAAGGTTTCATGATATCTCGTCGCAATCATTTCAAATGATTGTCCATAACGAACATCAGGAGCCTTCCTGAAAGCATATACATTTTTCTTTGGGATTGGAAATGGTTCATGTCTAACATGCAGAAAAGAGTAAGCATCTTGTTTTTGATGCCTACTCTTTTTCTATACATGATGAAAAAGTATGCAACTGAATGAGCCACTCAGTTGCAGTTGTATGTTGATTACGCTATCTGGTCGGTTAGTTTCCCTTTTAATACTAACCAACGTGCGAATTCGCGTCGTCGTCGCTCTGCCTCTGCATTGCGTTTTTCTCGCTCTTTATAGTCTCTACGTAGCTTGCTCAGTCTATTCATTTCCACCTCCGCGAATCCGCCTTTCCGCAAGATGTCTCGATCTTCTCTACGTTCCATGAGGGCCTCCTTTGTAATTGGAAAACGTTGACGAAGTTGCCACTATAATAGGTGTGCAATGCGCACCTGGAAAGTATTCAGGTTGAAGTGCATAAATGGAAGACACAGGTATGAGATAGGCGAAATTCGAGGTGTGTAGTGCGTGATGCGTCGCAGGGTACGTATAAGTATGTGCGATGTGCATTAGAGAAGCCTCGCTTCCGCTTTCGCTACTTATCTCCGCTGCGGCAGCATTGCCGGGGGCGATCAGAGATAATCTCTCCGTCTTTACCCAAGTATACCGGAAAACGTGTGAAAATAGCGTGAAGATTTGATTTTGTGCGTGAAATCTGTGTGAAGGGCCGCTCGCTTGCTCATGGTAATAGACGTTAAATAATGACTTATGCATCGAATTCTGATATTTTTGTTTGTTCATCATGAAGGGGTACAAAGTAGCCTACACCCGGTTCATTGTGAAGAAATCGCGGATGTGCAGGGTCTGGCTCAAGTTTCATGCGAAGATGTCGTACAAAGGTACGTAGATACGTATGCTCTCCACTGTAATCCTGCCCCCATACACGCTGTAGTAGTTCGCGGTGTGTAAGGACTTTTCCCGCATGATGCGCTAATGCACTCAATAGCTCATATTCAGTAGGAGTAAGATGAACCTCTTGCCCTCGACTATAGACTTTGCGATGTGCGAAGTCTACAATCAACCCTTCTTTCCCTCCACATTGATAAGTAGGATGTTCGCGTGTATTTCCTTGCAAGATAATGGCACTCTCTGAGCGACGAAGTGCAACTCGTATGCGAGCCAGTAACTCATTCAAGCTGAAAGGCTTGATCAAATAGTCATCTGCACCCATATCAAGAGCATTTATCTTCACTGGTTCATTGTCGTGTGCAGAAAGTACAATAACGGGGATGTTACTCCACTCACGGAGACGACGTAAAAACGTGAGTCCGTCAAGTGAGGGAAACATCAGGTCAAGTAAGACCAACTGTGGTTGAAAGATAGCGACAACATCAATAGCCTGTTCGCCATCACGCACGGCCTGCACCTGAAATCCACGTGCTTTCAATTGTACTTGTAAGAAGGTACGCATCTGTGAATCATCCTCAACACACAAGACACGTACTTTATTTTCGTGAGTAGACATACTCTTTGCCTTCGTAGGGAAATGGTTGTACTTATATAATAATTGTACCATGCTCACTAAGTTACCTGATAATTTGTGTCTTGTCAGTAATTCTGCTATCATTGTTGCGTATGCAGTTAAGATAGCGATAGGTTCGAGGAGAGGATGACGAAATATATGGAGTCAGCAGAAGATTTAAGCTTGCGAGGGAAGCGTGTGCTGGTTATGGGACTGGGATTGCAGGGGTCTGGAATGGCGGCGTCTCGTTATCTTGTTGAGCAAGGAGCCATAGTCCGTGTGACAGATATGAAGTCTGCAGAGGTTCTTGCGCCGAGTGTCAAAGCATTGGCGGGTTTGCCAGTAGAATTTGTGCTTGGGCAACACCGAGACGAAGACTTTTTGTGGGCAGATATCGTGATTCGTAATCCTGGTGTACCTCAATCTTCGCCCTATCTGCGTTTAGCTAGGGAGCATGGTGCGCGAATAGAGATGGAGATTGGCTTATTTTTTCTCGCCTGTTCTGGTCGCATCATTGGAATCACTGGCACACGTGGAAAGACGACCACAACGACACTGCTTTATGAGATACTGAAAGCCGCTGATAAAACGGTTGTTCTTGGGGGCAATGTTGCAGGAGTAGAAACGCTCTCTTTGTTGCCATCAATCACACCGGAAACACTTGTTGTGCTTGAGTTATCAAGCTGGCAGCTTGAAGGGCTAGCACCCCATCGGATAAGCCCGCCAGTCGCTATTATGACAAACGTTTATCCTGACCACCTCAACACCTATTCAGGCATGGAAGAATATGCTGAAGCGAAGGCGAATATTTTTCGTTATCAAACATCTCAAGATATCGCGGTTTTCAACTATGATAATCCCTGGACGCGCCGCTTTGGAGAGGAGGCAGTCGCTCGCACGTGGTTCACGAGCCTTGAAAGTGGTGGCAGTTTTGCTCGCGGCTCAACACATATCGACCCTTTTATTTTTACAGATACACCGCTTCCGGGGCGGCACAATCTTGAAAATATTCTCCTTGCCACTACCGCAGCCCGCCTGCTTAATATTCCTGATGAAACGATTGCCTCAACAGTGAAGAATTTTCATGGTGTCGCTCATCGTCTACAAGAAGTGCGTGTTATGCGCGGAGTACGTTTCGTCAATGACAGTACATGTACAACACCTGTAGCTGGTCAAGCTGGGCTACAGGCATTCGAGGAGCCAATTGTGCTGGTTGCAGGTGGCAATACCAAACATCTTCCTCTGGAACAATGGCCTGCTACAATTGTGCAACGATGTCGTGATGTCATTCTTCTACCGGGAAGTGGAACGGATGAGTTGTTGCCAGCAATTCAGGATGAAGCGCGTAGACAGGGCGTAGCATCACCTGTTCGTGGCATCTACGACAATTTCCGTGTAGCGATGGATAACGCTCTCTCCCTGACACATCCTGGAGACACACTTCTCTTCTCGCCCGGCTTTACCAGCTTTGGCATGTTTCTGAACGAATTTGATAGAGGGAATCAGTTTATCGAATATGTGTGTGCGCTAAAAGAGTAATGATGAGTGTACCCCCTATTTCTAGCTGACAGATATAGGAAATTAGGGGTGTCAAACCTGCTAAATGTCTATTCGATAAGGTACACTTAGAAATATTGAGAGGAGTATGAGAAATAGGCGTAGAGTACGGAGATGTTCGTTCTTTACTGGTAGAGACGAAAGTACCTTTAAGATTTTTGTTCTATGGTGTACAATAGGGCTACTGGCAAATACAAGCCATATATTTTTGAGATGATGAGGAACGCGAATATGAGACAGGGAACTGGAACCGATGTACTTGGACTCAATGATCCGCGCAATGGACGTATAGGCGTTATTTATGTATCGGCAAATGATGAAAATTCTTATGTGATCAATGCTATTCAAGGTCAAGATAGGCTTGGACGGAAACAGGTAGCTGTGGTACTTGCGGAACAGCATAAAGCGTTTCAACATCCAGAGGATTTCGATGCATTGAAACGCTTGAGGAACAGCTTATCGACGCAGGTAGTATTTATCGTGCCGGGTGGCCCTGGCCCCGCTGAATTTGCTCGTCAGCGACGCTTCTCTGTATATTCTTCACTGGAGAATTATACCAAGGCTCTCCATGATGAGCAATCGAGCAAAAAGGCGCATGACAAAGAGATGCACAGAGGCTGGTTTTTTGCGAGGCGGAAATTATCTGATGCGCCTCTTCAAGAGGAAACATCATCTGAGCCTATCGCTCTATCGACTGCATCAGAGCAAAGTATCTCTCCTGAGAATAGTGAAGAAAGAGATAGTAAAGCTCCGATCACTCGTATGCGACCTATTATCATTGGCGGCGCGGAAGCTGTTACGCCGATGGCTACTATTCATTCAGGGCGTGTCGATAGTGATGTTTTTGCTCATATAAGAATGCAAGAGAAAACACCTGTGGAGTCTGATGAGGAGACTGCGGTTGTAAGTAAGGGTGGGCCAGCTATCATCGACTTACAGTCCACACGTACACGGAGTAAAGAGACGGTCAGATTATCAGATGAGGATGCGCCTGCTGTGTTGCCAATAGCAGTTGGGGGAGTTCCTCTAGTTGCTGTACGTGAACCAACGGTACAGTCGGGAGGTACATTGACAACCAGTAGCGTATCCCGACAAAGTGGAAAGGTTGCTGCGATGGGAGCAGGTGGTGCGAAAAGTGCAAATAGAAGTCGAGGCGGACGAGCTGCGGGTACACTGGCGGCAACCTCACTGGCAAATACCGCGACAGGCGGAACACCGCCTCCTACAATGAATAGAGGTGGTGGCGGCGGAGGTGGCGGAGGTGGGCGACGAGGTGCAATAATCCTCGGTCTCATTGCATTGCTCGTTCTCACGGGCGGCGTCGTGAGTGCGATTGCCTATTCTCAGCCAGGGCTACTCAATTCACTGAAACACATCACGAATGTACAGGGGACAAGTACCATCACAATTACACCTGCCAGCAAAACCGAGAGCAATAACTATATTATTATTGGCGTTCAAGGAACACCCGATAGTACAAAGCAACAGATAAGCGCACGGGCTATCACAGGCACATCTCCTTCACAATCAAAAACGGTGAGTGCAACCGGTCAGAAACAAACTGCTGGTGTGGCTGCGACAGGAACATTGATGTTTATAAACAGTCTTCCTCAAGAACAAACGGTTCGTGCAAACACTGTCTTCACTGGTAAAGATGGCGTTCAAATAGTTAATAGCGTTGCCGCTAACATTCCAGCTGCGAATCCGATAGGTGGTGTCTTTGGGAAGGTTACGGTTTCTGCGCATGCTGTTCAAGTTGGT
>DAIQNC010000296.1:0-5499 GCA_036788655.1 Ktedonobacteraceae bacterium | reverse complement strand
TATCACACTGCCAACCCTTCATTTCTTCGTAGATTGGCTCACATGCTGCGAAATCGTGTAGGGTGGCAGGAATTGTGTGGATAGTCTGACCCCGGAGATTGTAGGCCGTACAAATTTTGATTGTCGAGAAGGTATCAAGCACATCCAGCTTTGTGATGACTACCGCATCTAGCCCATTGAGCCGTGCAACAAAGCGACCTGCAACGGCATCGAACCAGCCACAGCGACGTGTACGCCCCGTATTTGTGCCGTATTCATGACCACGACTTCGCATCTCTTTTCCTGCCTCATCGAAGAGTTCCGTAGGCATAGGGCCGCTTCCAACACGAGTGTTATAGGCTTTATAGACGCCTACTACGCGATCAATAGAGCGAGGTGGAAGTCCTGATCCCACCACAGAGTTTGCAGCAACAGTTGAGGATGAGGTGACAAAGGGATATGCTCCGAAGTCAATATCAAGCAACGCACCCTGCGCTCCTTCAAGGAGAATTGTTTTATGATCGAAGAGGCCGTCCTGTAGCATCTTCTGCGTATCAGCGATATGCTTGCTCAAAATCATACCGTAGTTAAAATATTCTCCGTGGATTTCTTCTAAGGAAAGAGGCGGTTGCCCGTAGATCTGCGTAATCATACGGTTTTTCTGATTCAAAATAGTGGAAAGCTTGGCACGGAAGGCGTCTACATCGAGCAAATCAGACATACGAATGCCGCTACGTGCATGTTTATCAACATAGGCTGGCCCGATACCACGTAAGGTGCTATCAATTTTATCAGAGCCACGAGCCTCTTCTTCCATACGGTCTAACAAAAAGTGATATGGCATCACGACATGGGCGCGATCACTGATGAAGAGACGAGAAACATTGATATTCTGCTGTTGAAGTTCCTCTAACTCCTTAATCAATCCCTTTGGATCGACAACAACGCCGTTTCCAATGATACAGGTCGTGTTGGGATGGAGAATACCCGAAGGAACCTGCCGAAACGAGAATTCGCCATGTTCATGAACAACGCGATGACCTGCATTGCTTCCACCCTGAAAACGTACTACAAAATCCGCACGTGATGAAAGTGCATCGATCATTCTGCCTTTGCCCTCATCGCCCCATTGTGCGCCAATAACTGCAACAACCGCCATAATTTTCCTCTCAATGTTCTAGTGATGTCTCGCTTGCTACCGTGGTTTTCGTATTTGATGTTTGTAGGCTCATTCTTATGAGGTGCGATACGTCACTATCGCCTTGATGTTCCTCGTCTATGGGGATACGTCACCTCGACTTAACCCGTGTCACATTACAACCTGTAACCCATCTTTGTCAAGGCTGTTGAATGTAATTCAGCAACAATTGATCGGTAATCTGTTCAATGGGGGCGCGATCATCAGTAAAAACAAGACCGCCATTGGAATGTCCTACCGCGACAACTGGCACGACCTCACTTGCCACCTGCCCCATGACGCTATTTGACGGAAATGTATTCAGGCTTGAACGAAATGTGTCTATGGATGTTGGTTGCATCGTCGCCATAATCTCCGTATTGAATGTATTTGGGACATTAAAGGTGTAGACGCTGGGGCATCGTATTCACAAAAGCCTGCACGAGTCGATAGTCCGTTGCCGTATGCCCTGTGTTGAGTGCTACAACGCCTGTTGGCGAAAGGTGCGACTTGATCGACTCGAAAAACTCCTTCGTTGTCAATTGAAATGGGATGTATGGTTGCTGAAATGCATCGATGGCAACAACGTCATAGGTATTGTGCGTGGTGTTCAGGTAGGTACGTCCATCTGCAATATGAATATGGAGATTGGGTTCGGTCATGCCAAAATAGCGTTGCCCGACGCTCACAATAGCAGGATCGATCTCTACGCCATCAATCGGAACCGGGCCGTAGACCTGCGTAAATTGATGGGCGATAGTACCACCAGCAAGTCCTATAATGGCAACACAGTGTAGTTGTTGTGGTGTAAAGCCTGGATTGAAGTATGGAGCGGCAAGGAAATAATCCCAGTACCAGCCTGTTAAGACCTGATTCGGATTGGGATAGTAAATAGAATGAATTGCCTCTCCCTCGTTCAAAATCAGTTGGCGTGACCCGTCCGATGCCTGTGTTACCTGAATATAGTTGTAGTAGGACTCCTGATTATAAATGAGTCCCGGAATAGATTTGAGCGGGCCTAGTGGTACAAGGATGGCGAGTAGCACGAGAACAAATGCAGGCCGAAAGAGTGGGCGCAATCCCCACAACGAGGCAGCAAACAGTAATATGCCGAAGATAATGAGCGTATGACGTACTCCAAATGTTGGTATCATCCATAAGACGGGGAGAAATGCGCCGAGAATACTGCCGAAGGTTGAGAGCGCATAGAGAAAACCACTGGATCGTCCACTGCTACGAGCATCTTTTGTATAGAGACGAATAGCAAAGGGGGAAACGAAGCCCAGAAGTGTGACAGGAACGGCGAATAGCAGAATGGAGCCAACAAGTGAACTTGCGAAGATACTAACCGAGACCTGCTGCAATCCCACTACCGACCATGAAAGAATACCCTGACTGACAAACGGGATGAGTGTCGTAGCGAGCGCGGCACAGGCTGTGATGATGCACAACACACGTTCAGATGGATAGCGATCCGCGAGTCGTCCTCCCAGAAAGTAGCCAATGGTCAGGTAAATGAGAATTAAGCCTATCAGGTTTGCCCACACGAGTAATGATGTGCCGAAAAATGGCTCCAGAAGACGTTGGGCGCACATCTCTAGCGCAAGGCTTACCATGCCCGCAATCCATACCTGCAAAAGAAGAAAGTATCGCATAGTTCGGCTTTCTAAGTAGAAAATAGTGCTTATCCTGTAGTTCCGTAGCTATTGTTGAAATTGGAAACGTCCGGTGACATTCACAAAGTATTGTGAGTTGACCTGATCAAATTGGGCGTCAGCAGCTTGTAGCTCTATCACATATGATTTTCCAGTATGAATTGTGCCGAAAACATCGATTCTTTCCTTTTGAGTGGCTCCCTGATAGGTTGCAATCGACTCTATCCAGGTCTCGCCGCTGATTGTGACTGATGCCGTTTGAGGCAACAGTGTATAGTCTGGCTGATTCGCATAGTAGGTTTGTAAATCGTTTGCTACAACATCAGATGCCGAGTTAGCAGCCGTTTGTGGAGTTCTAAACGTGACATATTCATCAGCTTGTGCCGGATTGGCGAACTTAATAGAAAGGCTATCTCCACTTTGACTCCAGCCAGTGGGATATTCTGTCTGGTAGCCATTTGCAGCACACATCTGCCCACAATAGGTAAAGTTCGCATCAGGTGTTGCCGTCGGAACTATTGTCGGTGTTGGACTGGGAGCAGTAGTTGCGGTTGGAGCTATGGTAGGCGTCGCGGCTGCTGTAGCTGTTGAAGTCGCATTTGCGTTTGCCGTACCTGTTGCGGTTGCGTTTGCATTATTCGCTGATGCTGTGGCAGTCGCAGCAAGAACGGCCGCATTCTGCCCTGAGTGCTGGTTAGCAGTACGATTACGCACAAAGTAAAGCGTCCCGAATCCAATGATTGCGATGAGTGCCAGGGCGAGTAGAATGCTGATAATCACAATTCCTGTTGTTCCCGGCTGCCTTTGTGAAGAGGGCGGTACAGGTCTTGTTATTCCGTGAGGCTGAAATGGAGGAGTCTGTGGAGACTGTTGTATCTGCGCCCCTTGAAATCCTTGCTGGTCGGTAAATCCATATTGACCCGATTGACCTCCATACTGCGTTGGTCCACTCCCCACTGTTGGATACCTATTTGGAGGCGTGGTAGGGAAGTTCTGCTGACCTGTATAATTGCCCGGCGCATGTCCTTGTTGTGGAACATTGGGAAGCGAAATTGCTTCGGTTGCGTCCTGATAGAAGTCACCTTGCTGTTGTGGATTGAATGAACCAGTTTGAGGCGAAATGGGACGTGTATTAGCTGGAAAAGGTCGAGTTCCATAGCTTTTTTGCGGTATCTGCGCTGATTGAGACGGAGGTGCAAAAGATGCCTGCGCGGATGGTTGTGCTGGATATGAGTTAAAAAGCCCACCATTAGGCGAAGGCGTACTCATCATCTCTGTCTGATTTGTAGATGGAACGGGCGGAACGACAGGTGTACCACACTGTCCACAGTATGCCTCACCCGGATGTATCTCATTTCCACAATTTGGACACTTCATATCTCTTCCTACTCTCGCCATGCTTCCAGGAATATAGTTCAGGTCAGCTTGCATTATAACGTATCTGGCTCGTTCTGACCACACTCCTCGCTGATTGTCTTATTCATCAGTACGAAGAAGTTCATTGTTTCTTTCGATGTGAACGGCTATTTGCTTCAATCCCTCGCTGGCATAATGATGGTAGGCCCGCATTGTCGTATCTGATACTCGCCCATTCTGCCGATGTGCAAATGCCTCATTAAATGGGCCTTGAATAATACACCAGACCCAGGGTATAGCCTCGTCTACATTCACACGCTTCATATTCTCTTTATCTGTGCTACTCGCTCGCGCATACCCTGTTGGATGGCTGTGATAGACACCGACAACACGCTCCGCATACGTTAGCTCGATACGAAGCAGGTCTTCTGGTGCGAATTCAAAATAGACAGGTGAATCGGCAATGTTCCGAAGTGGAAGAGCCTCTTCCACAAGCCAGTTACCGAGCCTATCTCTTGTCCCAAGCAATACACCACATGCCTCGATTGTTCGTCGGTGACATACATCGACGAACAATGCTTTCTGCACTTCAATACTTAATCGAACAAAAGCCTCTTGTTGTTTTCCCATAACGTCCTTAAAAACTCATTCCCGGTACATCTCCCAAAATGTAGTATACAGAGGGTTCAGCGTCCTTCGCGGCGTTCTTTATCTTCGTGATGCTCTCTCACCATTTCAAGAACGATAGCAAGGGCAATAATGAAGGGTGCATCGACGCCTTGTGCTACATCAACGGCATAGCTATCGCGGAAAATTGAGAGTTGACGACTGACATAGCCGAGCATGTTGTTGTACACATCACTGATGCGAAAATTCCATTGCCAGACATCACCATCAATGTGAAACACCATACCATTCTCACCCTGCACCTTGAAACGCTCGCCGAAGAGATGAAACTGTTCATGCACCTCGGCCCAATGTTGACCATTACGATATATCTGGTAGCGCGGCATGAGAGAAAGGACACTTTGCTTGATATGGACGAGTTCCTGTCCACTATATACATCATACAGAATCAAATCATCGCCGATGTGGAAAAATCTGCCACGGATCTCGAATACAGGATTTCCGGCGTCGTCGCGTACTAGAAATGCCTCAGTCAAGCTCCAGGCACGTTCTCGAAGATGATAGCGCATGACTTAAAATCCTTCCTTCCTTGCTGGCTCAACAGTTATCTTATCTCTTTACGCTCAAGAACTGAGATGCGTTGTAGTGTTGCAGGTCAGCAATATGGTCAACAATGATATCGTGCTGGAAATCTTCTGGAAGAGA
>DAIQNC010000295.1:0-5499 GCA_036788655.1 Ktedonobacteraceae bacterium | reverse complement strand
CGGCTATCAATCACGGTAATGTTCTGTGTACTGCCAGTAAACCAGTGGTCATTTCTGTCATGGAACATCCATGAATACATGAGGGGTGTGCCAGAAAAGAGAAATTTACTGCCACTAATATCATCTTGCCAGTTGAGTTGCAGATTTTGCGCTGGTGTATTGACCGAAACATCATACGTTTGCTGTGAATAGGTTGGTACTTTTGTGGTAACGGTGATCGATGCCTGAGTAATGGCACTATCTGTATCTGTAACGCTTACTTGAAAATTAATATTTTTTGCAAAAACTGTTGTCGCATTTTCAGAGGTAATGGCAATAGGGCTGGTAGCAGCGAAAGCACGTCCAGGTATACATAAAGGAAGGAGAAATGCGAATAAAAGCGTGATAAAAAGACAAAACGTATAGAGAGTATAGAAACGAGAAAGATGTGATGAACGAATAGTAGGAATGGGCCATGAAAGCATTGCGAGAGGCTCCTCTCATTGTGAACGATAAGCACTTCATATTGTACATGATTTACTCTGCTTCGTACAGCATTAATTTCTGACGATATTGCGCATGACCCAAATAGGTCATCGTCGTTAAAGTCACTTGTCCTGAGCGTTCAATTGGTTAACAAGGAAAATAGCAAATTCAGGTTTATCGAACCTGCTCACTTTATTTGATAAAACACAGGAAGAACAACAAGCATGAGTAATAATTGGAATGAGCGACCTGACGGTCATGAAAGCGTTGTGGGTAATCGCTCCCATTCGGGAAGATTGCTACACGAGTATGCACAACAGGGTCAACAGCAGTCACCCTATTACTATGTGGATGAGTCACCTGTATCGCCCGCGTCACCAATCTCACCGATGCCTCCTGTATCACCTCCGTTGATGCAGAATCAATATTCGCCAGTTCCACAGGGACCGTCAGCATCGTCAGTGCCACCGTTTTCACCAGTGCCTGCTGCTCCTGTACATCCTCAATATAGCCCTGTACAGGAACAACCGGGACAGCAATGGCAGCAAGGATATCAGGGACCGCAAGGAAATGTTCATCAGGGATGGGCCGCGAACGCAATTCAAATGGCGCGTCGCTGGTCAGGTAAGATGGCTGCCGCTCACGTTGCCCGTAGCTATGGGCAACCAGAGCCACCAATGGTGCTACGTCAACCTCAGCCGCCGACAGTGCCTCAGCCACTTACGAAACCGAAACGATGGAAGCGATCTCATGCTGTTCGCGTAGCAATGCGGATGCGCCACCGCCGCACTCGTTGGTATGATAATCGACCGAAAGGGAGTCGTATTGCATCAGGTATACTTATTGCTATACTGCTCGTGATAGTGCTTATTCTGTCTTCGAGCGGAGCTTATGCATACAGTTACTATCAGAGCCAACTTCCATCCGTACAAGGTTTAGCCAATCAGTCCATCGAGCAGACAACACATATCTATGACCGTAACGGCGTATTGCTCGCCAAACTGTACGATACAGGCCCCGGTGGTGGGCGACGTACACCTGTAAGCTACAATGATATTCCACAGGTGATGCGCGATGCGATGGTTGCGGCAGAAGACCATACCTTCTGGACAAATAACGGTGTAGACCCACAAGGTATCTCACGTGCGGCCTATGACTACTTTACGAATGGTGGCAGTATTCAAGGTGGTGGTAGTACCATCACACAGCAGCTTGTGAAGAATTTAAGGCAAGATAGCCAGATTTCGCTCAACCGTAAAATATCCGAGGCCGCTCTTGCGATTGGTCTGACGCAGCAGTATCCCAAATGGAAAATTCTGGAGATGTACTTTAACGTTTCGCCCTTTGGGACACTCGATCTGGGAGTTGAGGCCGCCGCCGAAGAGTTTTTCGGCTTGAAGCAGACCTGCGATGCCAACTTCAAATGTACTCCAGGTATTGCAAAGTTGGAATCTTATAATGGAAAAACTAATCCTGTTGTCGGCCTAGCACGTGCATCACTCCTTGCGGGTATGCCGCAAAGCCCTGTAAGCTATGATCCGACGAACGGCAAGCAAGCCCTGCAAAGCGCACTGAGTCGTCAGAACGATGTGCTAAACGAGATGCTTGGTCTCGGTATGTCCGTCGATGGACAGCCGATTACGCCAACTATGATTCAACAGGCGGAGAACTGGACCGCGCATCAAACATATGCACGTGAAGCTAATAATATACGCGCTCCCCACTTCGTCGAATGGGTCAAACAACAACTTGCTCTCATCCTGGGAAATGGCAATGAGCAATCAGGGCTTGTTGCGCTTTATACAGGCGGCTTCAATGTTCGTACCACGATTGATGCGAACCTGGAAGACTATGTTGCGGCAGCGATTACGCGCCACCTGTATCAGACGGAGTATCAGCCATTTGTAGGTGATGATGGCCCCCTCAATGTTACTCATAATGTGAATAACTCGGCAGTAGTGGTGATGAATTCTCATACTGGCGAGGTGTTAGCATTGGATGGTAGTGCGGATTATAATGCCGTGAATAACCCTACCGTTGATGGACAATTCGATACCGCGACTGATGCCTACCGTTCTCCTGGTTCAACCTGGAAGCCCATTGTCTATGCAACTGCTTTCGAGATGGGCTGGTATCCTGGCATGGTGCTTCCCGATGTGAAGACCTATTTTCCTAATAACAATGGCCCGGATGCCGCGAATGCATGGGTTCCCCCGGATTATGGTGATAAGTATGTCGGTGGGAACAATACTATTCGTGTTGCCCTCGCTGATTCGCGTAATGTTCCTGCCGTCAAAGCTCTAGCCTATGCTGGTATTGACAATGTTGCGAATACTGCCCGACGTATGGGCATCACTGCTCTCGATACCGATCTCGCTAACTACAACAAGCAAACTGGCAAGCACATTACTCAAGTGAGCCAGTACAATCAGCTTTCGTTTGCACTTGGCTCGATGGGTGTGCCGCTTATTCAAATGGCAGATGCCTACCAGACGTTTGCTGACAACGGTGTACATGTTTCAACGCATAGTATCCTTGATATCTGGGACAACTATGGTCGTCATCTCTATCATTACGATACGGCTCACCCACAGGGAGCGCAGGTTCTCAGTCCACAGGTTTCCTATCTGATGACCTCTGTGCTTTCCGATGAGCAGGCACGCTTTGCTGAATTTGTTAACGATCACGTGCTTTCCTTCTATGACTGGGATATGACTCATCAGGTAGCTGCGAAAACGGGTACAACGGATAACTTCGTGGATAACTGGACTATGGGGTATACACCTAATGTCGTCGTTGGTGTCTGGTCTGGCAACGCGAATAATTCTCCGATGAACAATGTTGTTGGTATCACAGGGGCCGCTCCTATATGGCATAGTATTATTGAGCGTGTAAGTGGAAAGCCGTGCGACCCGAATGCGCCCGATTGGGACGGAGTACCCTGCGGTAACATCAACCTGAACGCGCTTGGCCTCACTCAGCAATCTGCCTTTACCATCCCACCGGGTGTGCATCAAGCCTCTACTTCAGCCATGAACGGTCTGGCGGGTGGTGGCAATTACGACTGGCTTATCGATGGTGAAGACCCGACATCGGCAGGCATTTAAGCTCTAGTTCTATCGCATCTACAACGTGGGTAGGGACAGATGTATTACGTCCGTCTCGGAGATATATGCCCAGACGGACATAATACATCTGTCCCTACCCACGTTGTGTATCCATTCGTTTCGTCACCGTCTCACGTGATGCCCTGCCGCTTCAAGCACCTGAATAGTGCGTTCAAGGTCTTGCTCCTGAATGAGCAAGTGGTCTGTTTCATAAGTTGCGATGGAGAGAATGCTGATACCTGCATCGGCAAGTGGCACGGCGAGAGATACGTGTATGCCGGAGAGCGAAAAGTCGAAGCGTCCCTCTACTTTAGCACAATACCAGCCACGCGCCGCCTGTGCGCTCTCAGGTACGTTCTCTTGCATACAGACGACAGAGAGTTCATCACGAGTGCGTGTGAGCGACACAAAGTCGTCTCCTAGCAATGCCCACGAGGGTATTACCCCATTCGGTTCGAGTCGGCAAACGGCGTAGCGGTGAGGTAAGATGGAAAGCGTTAATGTCGGCATGTGTTTCCCTGCTCCTGATGTGTATTTCGTAGAAAGGCGATTTATCGCTATCGTTATAAGAGAGTGATACATCATCTTTCTACATAATGAGCGTTTCAGATAAACAAGAATTATGGTTGCATGACTGACATACGCTGCGACGCTGCACGTAGATAGCACAGTTTGACTTCGGCGCGACCATTTTTGCTGTTGGTATCTTTACTGTACCACTCACTGAAGTCGATTGGCTAGCAATTCCTCATCTATTTTCGCAAAATTCCCCTTGACAATCTCCCCTTGAGAGTGCTATTCTTTACTTGCAGTCTCGGTGTGAGAGTGCTAGCAGTTCCCGTTGACAAATGTTGTATCATCCCCTTGTGAGAGAATCCTCTATGCAGAGGCGATGAGAGAAAACGGGAAAAGTTAGAAACAGACAGGCAACGACGAGGGAATTGGACGATGACGCAACTAAGCCAGCGTAAGCAGCAGATTTTGCGTGCTCTGGTCGAAGAGTACATACATACCGCAACCCCTGTGGCGTCCGAGACTCTTGTACGCAAGTATAGGCTCCCCTTTAGTTCTGCTACGGTGCGACATGAGTTGGCAGGATTAGAGGAAGCATCACTTATTCATCAGCCCCACACATCGGCAGGACGTGTTCCGACAGACCTGGGCTATCGTTACTTTGTGGAACACTTGATGAACGAATCCGCGCTTTCGCTGGATGAGCAACGCTTAATTCGGCATCAATTCTATCAAGTGCAGGATCAACTTGATCAGTGGGTACGGCTTACAGCATCGGTGATGGCCCGCTTGCTGCATAGTGCCGCTGTGATGTCGCAACCGCGCTCAACAGAAGGGCGACTCAAGCACTTCGAGGTGCTTTCTGTGACCGAACTTGCCGCGTATCTGGTTCTTGTGTTGGTAGATGGAACCGTCAAGCAGCAGCGACTTATGTTCGAGTCATCGGTGCAACAAGAAGAGTTGAGTATGCTTGCGGCACGGCTCAACAGACTCTTCCTGAACAAAAATTACGAGGAGATAGATGCGCTTGTCGTGGAGGAAGAGTTATCGCCTCTCGAACGGCTCATAGGCAATACGATTGCACGTATTCTGGAGCAACATGGCGATGTCCTCGATGATATCTTCTACCGCGAAGGTGTTGTCAACATCTTGGAACAGCCTGAATACAGCCGTATGGGGCCAGAGGATGAGCGTAACGAGCGTGTCCGTAAGGTCATGGAGGTGCTTGAGCAACAAAACCACTTCCTACCCGCGCTCTCCTCGCACCTGCGTTCAGCCGATGGTGTGCAAATCATCATTGGTAGCGAAAACGAGTGGGACGACATGAAGGATGTCAGTATGGTTGTTGCTCGTTATGGACAAGAGGGCAAGATTGGCGGCATTCTTGGTGTTATCGGCCCTACCCGTATGCAAT
>DAIQNC010000294.1:1896-5529 GCA_036788655.1 Ktedonobacteraceae bacterium | reverse complement strand
GCGGTGATACTGATGTCGGCCTTTAAATACATGTCGCATGGTACACAAGACCTGTATCCGACCTTCCTGGAAGCTCAAAGAAAACTGTCAACGGGAACAGTTGCTACCATTGCCATCATCTACAACATCGGAGCCATCTGTGGTGGAACACTCTTTGGCTACTTCTCACAACGTTGGGGGCGCCGACGCACCATCATCATCGCAGCCGTACTTGGCCTTGTTGTTGTGCCGCTCTGGGTCTTCTCGCCATCGCTGGTATTGCTGACCATTGGCGCGTTCCTGTTGCAGTTCATGGTGCAAGGCGCATGGGGAGTCATCCCTGTTCACCTCAACGAACTCTCGCCCCCGTCGGCACGTGGAACCTTCCCCGGTTTCACCTATCAGCTTGGGAACCTGATTTCAGCGAATGCCGCCTTCCTTGAAGCCCAGTTTGCCTTGAACTTCAAAGACGCAAGTGGGCATCCCAATTACGCCATCACTCTTGCAGTCCTTGCGGCTATCGTGTTCGTTGCCGTCATCATCCTCACCGCCATTGGACGCGAGGCAAAAGGCATCGAATTTACACCCGAACTGATAACTCCAGATACAAGACAGGAAGCCATTTCCTGAACGCCGCAAGATGCTATAATAGTTCATCAACCTCTCTGTAGTGTCGTGATTTATCACGACTGTACAACCAACATCGAACGTACAGTCGTGATAACACTACAGAGAGGTTGATGAACGAGACATTGGTGAGATGTTATTGCGCCTTCTGTTGTGCCATATTTTCTGCCAGCGTTGCCAGCGTTCGCACACCAACGCCTGTCGCACCCTTCTCCTGGTAGGATTTTTTCTCGATATAGCTGGTTCCGGCGATGTCGAGGTGCGCCCACTTTGCGTCGCCGACGAAGTTTTCCAGAATCTTCGCCGCCGTGACCGAGGATGCGCCGCGTCCACCTGTCTGCTTGATATCGGCAACCTCGCTCTTGATGGCATCGGCATATTCCTCATCGAGCGGCATAGGCCAGAACTTCTCTCCTTCTGCGCGACCAGCAGCAATAATCTCGCTTGTCAATTGCTCATCGTTGCAGAAGAGACCTGTCATGACGTTGCCAAGCGCGACCACGATACCGCCTGTCAATGTCGCAAGGTCGATAATCGGTGAGAGACCTTGCTTGACCGCATACGAGAGGGCATCAGCGAGTATCAAGCGTCCCTCAGCATCGGTGTTGACAATCTCGATGGTCTTGCCGTTGGAGATACGCAGAATATCGCCGGGACGATAAGCCGAACCGCTCGGCATGTTTTCGCATGTCGGAACAAGCCCTGTCACGTTGATGGCAGGTTTCAGGCCAGCGATAGCCTGCATTGCACCTAATACTGCCGCCGCTCCGCCCATATCGCCCTTCATCTCGTCCATACCTGCACCGGGCTTAATCGAGATGCCGCCTGTATCAAAGGTGATGCCCTTTCCGACGAGTGCAATACCTTTCTCGTCAGGCTTGCCACCGCGATAGCGCACAATAACGAAATGCGGCGGCTCTACACTTCCTTGCGTGACACCAAGCAGACCACCCATATGAAGCTCTTCGATTTTTTCTTTATCGAAGACTTCGCATTCTAACCCGTACTGTTGTGCCATACTCCGGGCGCGATTCGCCAATTCCGTCGGGGTCAACACATTTGGTGGCTCGTTAATCAAATTACGGGCAAAGTTGGTCGCCTCTGCTAGAACACGCCCACGCTCGATGCCCTGTTCTACGTGCGACTGTTCGTTCTGAGACGTGAGTAAAGAAAGCTGTTCGACACCCGGTCCTTCCTGTCCACTGCGCTCGGCACTCTGATACTTGCGGAACGTGTACAGTCCCATCAATGCACCTTCGACCTGTGCCTGTGCCACCTGTGTAGCGTCCGTTGATGAGGCCACATTGCCAATTGCCAGCACAACCGTATGCGCCCCCGTATTTTGAGCATGGCGAGTGGCAATCGCGCTTGCCCGACGAATGGATTGTGTCGTCACCTTTTCCTGTGGCCCCAGACCGACAACGAGAATACGTTTGACTGCCATACGTCCCATCGGATGAATAGTCAGTATCTCGCCCAGACTCCCTCTGAACTCGCCATCCGCGCATCGCTCACGAATGAGACCTTCGAGGAGCGTATCAGCATTTGCCGCAATTGTTGCCAGTTGGACTTGCTTGCCTGTAGTGCGTGTGGCAGAAACAATGAGAATGTCTCCCTGGACGCTCTTTACTGATTGGATAGTTGCTTGAATATCCATTGGATACTTCTTTCTAGTTGTATCTGTAGTCCGGCGATTCATCGCGGACATGTTTTCATGTAATATGGAACACGTCCGCGATGAATCGCCGGACTACAGATAACAGATGAACACGTTATTTTGCTGGTAGGAGTCGTTCAACAAGCTCCAATAATTGACGCGGCTTGAAAGGCTTTGTCAGGTACTCGGTGCATCCCATGCGCTTTGCTGCTTCACCTTCATCGCCTGATGCGTAGGCCGTGACCGCAACAATGGGGACACTGGCGAGGTGCGGACGCATCCGAATAAGCTGCGCCGTGCGGAATCCGTCCAGCACGGGCATCGAAAGGTCAGTGAGTACCAGATCAACCGTCTCCTGGTCAAGCAAGTCGAGTGCTTCTTGCCCATTTGAGGCAGAGATGCAGCGATACCCTCGCGTAGAAAGTACACGCTCAAGTAGTATTCGATTAGATACCTCATTCTCTACAATGAGAATGGTCGATGAAGCAAGTTGCATACGGAAATTCCCTTACAACGACTCATAGACATACATTACACGCTTTCAGACCGACGATGTGACAGAGGCTATCGGGGAGGCTATGGGAAGGGTCAGCGAAAACGTCGAACCCTGTCCTACGATACTTTCTACCGCAATCTCACCACCTTGAAGCTCTGCAAGGCGTTTGGCAATTGTTAAGCCGAGACCCGTACCGCCAAATTGACGTGTTGTACTTCCATCCGCCTGTCGAAAGACCTCAAAAATGAGGCCAAGTGCGGCTGGCGAGATACCAATACCGGTGTCTTGTACGCTAATACGCATCATCTCACCGTCCAGTGTATGGCTACATCGAACGGTAACACCACCCTGCGTGGTGAATTTGAGCGCGTTCGAGACCAGATTGGTCACAATTTGTTGCAAACGCTGGCTATCTGCCAACACAGGCGGAAGATGCTCCTCCATCTCGATATTCAGATAGAGCTTTTTGTCGCTTGCAGTGTGTTTATACTGGCTCACCAGATCGTTCATACTCACAGCGAGATTCACAGGTTCCAGTTTGACCTCGATATGGTCAGCCTCGATTTTTGAAAGGTCGAGCATGTCATCTACGAGATGGGCCAGGTCTTCCGCCCTTCTGACAATAAAACGAATATCCTCTTCCTGTTGCGGCGTGAGTTCACCCTCAACGAAGCCATCGACGACCATTGAGCCATAGCCAATGATACTATGAAGCGGCGAACGTAGTTCATGGGTCACATTGGCAAGAAACTGCGATTTAAGATTGTTGGCACGCTCCAGAGCATTATTTTTCTCTTTGATTTCCGCGAAAAGGAGCGCATTTTGTATTGCCATCGATGCCTGTATCGCAGCCGTACTCAGCAAAAACGTATCA
>DAIQNC010000294.1:0-1886 GCA_036788655.1 Ktedonobacteraceae bacterium | reverse complement strand
TGTTCTTGAGAAAGGAGAGGCACAGCCATAGCCGATGAATAGCCAGCCTCAAGCGCGTAGCGAGACCATGCCTCCTGACGCTCCTGATATATCTGCTTCACATCTTCTGCATATGCAATCTTGCGCCGTTGAATCACCATTCGTGCGAGAATCATATCGAGATCGCGCAGAGCCACACGAGGAATGCGTGGGCGGCGTAGTCCATACGCCGCTTGCGACGAAGGTGCTGGTGCTTGCTGCTGTGATCTGGCAAGTGGCGTCTGTTTTCCCGTCGAAGAGGAACGCACGGAGCGTCCTTTGCCACTAGCAGATGAGGGCATCGCAATCATTTTTGTTGTGGCTGCCATTGTGACATCGCTATCTGGATCCGCGTGAACCGTGACAGCCCCACGCTGTTGTGTGGATAGATTACCTGTATTCGAGAGCGATGATGTGGAAAGCGATTCCGCAACCGTTATTGGCATTTGTCGAGATTGCGCTTCCTGTAGTGTTGGTGGAGACCATTGAGCTACTGCCCAGGGAGAGAGCATTTCGCGTCCGTAGAGCAGTAAGGAAACGTGTTTCGCCTGCATAATGCGTCCCAGTCGTGCAACAATCTCTCCGAGCAGGTTTTCCAGGTTCAAGGTTGATATGAGTGCATCACTGACAATCAGCACATTTCCTAGTTGCTCCGTCATGGCCTTGCTTTCGCTCTCCAATGATTGCGAAAGAAGATGAAATGAGTCCGAGAGCGTGTGCAGTTCATCCTGTTGAGGAAGTACGACACCTGTATCCTCAGCAACAATGCGACGTGCCTGTCGCTGAATATGGCGGAGAGGACGAATAAAGAACATGCGGGCAAGCAGCGCAAACCGGAAGATACCCAGAGCGAACAGGAAGATACCCAGACCTACGAAGAGTAAGAAAAGCTGATTATTACGCAGATTAAGTGTTGCTGGCGGCTCAATATCTACCATCGTCAACCCCGGAGAATTCGGAAGTTGATTTTCTGTACTCACAATTGTAGTGAGTGCAACATAGTGTTCTGCATGGGTATCCATGCTTTGTGTTGGAAGTTGACAGGCATCGGCTGGTAGTTGTGCCTGAGTAACGCCCCTGATGCTCGTTTCGCCTATACCTTGCACGTGACCTGAAAGACAGAGTAGGACGTTCGCACCCGATTGTTCGGCGATTTCCTCCGCCAACGAATTGTCAACAGGTTGCGATACGAGCAAGACGCCGACAGGTGTACTACCAATGTGCTGAATGGGAATGGCTATCTGCAATTCCCACAATGCCGCAATTTGGCCTGATTGTCCAGACAGCCTCGCCTGTGTTGTATCGGTCGTCTGTTGGAACGCTTCGACAACATTTCCCTGGAGTCCCTGATTTACCAGTTGGCGCATTGTTGAGGTAAGCCCTGTATAGTTCGTTCCCTCGTAAGATAATTGTGTGAGAAATACATCGTTGGGTAGCACGACGCCAAGATGCGAGAACGATAAATGGTAAGGTGCTGAGATATCACTGAGGCGATTGAGTACCCCCTGTCCATTGTGATGACTGGTCGCGGAAAGCACATTCTCGTCGTTGGCTAATCCCTGTAACTCTTGAACAATCAGCGTATTGTGCGTTTTATAGGCCCATTTCGCAAACGTCATATGGGTACTCGCCGCACTCTTAGCCTGGTGGTTCGAGTAGAGAGTGAGTAGCAGCCACGACCCTAGAAGGAACAACAACATACACAGCAGGAGAACGAATGCTACACCTGCTATCAGCTTCCCTCCAAAAGATTGTATTGGTCGTAATGAGCGTATAGAACGCATGAATTTCATCGACTGCACTCTATCTATTTTGTATGTATGCCATATATATTATTGTATCCGAGGGCAGTGATAAATCACGCCACT
>DAIQNC010000293.1:751-5530 GCA_036788655.1 Ktedonobacteraceae bacterium | reverse complement strand
ATTCCGTGCGCTCTTGCTGAGGCCACCGAGGATACTGCCAACGATAGCAAGCAGCAGAATGGCAATAGGAACGAGGGCAGTCACGAGCGAGAAGGCAAGAGCCTGCGCCAAATGTACGACCCAGTCGTTTTGAAACTTTTTAGCGAACTCACCAAAAGTACGAGCCGTCTGCTTCGCGGAAGTCGCTGCCTGACCCGCATGTGACTTAACCTGTGCCGGCACTGATGTATCGTGCTGAACGGTAGATGGTCTTCTTGTAGCCATAATTGTACCTCTTATTAATGAGAGACGATATTCCTCGACATTCCGTTTCGTATATAGTAGAGATTATGTAAGACTATGAAAACTGTATATGTGACAAGGCATCTTGTGCATCGTCAAGTAGGGTACGGGAAACAGGATAAAATGGTTTCAAACGGACGTGTTTAAGAAACCTTTTCAATGGAGCGGTATCACGCTATAATAAAGGGCATACCAACGTCGTTACCGTTTCGAGATTGCACATTCTATTGTAGGAGTGGAATACATGGCAAAGCAGCGTTTTCTTGTACGCTTCTGGGGGGTGCGAGGCAGTTATCCCACAACGGGGGCGCATACGCTGCGTCATGGGGGCAATACATCCTGTGTTGAGGTGCAGGTTGGACGTGGAGAGGGTCATACGCTCATCCTCGATGCAGGGAGCGGCATTATTCGTCTTGGGGAAACATTGATGGCGCAGAGCCAGAAAAGACGCAATAGCTACAAGGAACATGCGGACTATGTTGCTCGTGAAGTTGAGCGAGCGTCTAAGCTAGATGTATCTCTTTTCATTACACATGGACATGGCGATCATCTTATTGGATTTCCTTTTTTTGCACCCCTTTTTGACCCCCATACCAACCTTCGTGTCTTCGGGCCGCAGCTTGCAGACCAATCCATCGAACAGGTCGTAACCCAACTGATGTCTCCACCGTATTTTCCGGTAGATGTACGTTCATTACCATCACGGCGCACGTTTCATACGATTGATGATGAGCAGTGCATTTCATGGGACGATTCTGCGAAACGTGTTGGTGACGAAGACAGCAAAGAGCCGTTGATTACGAAGTTGCCACGTGTGTCAAAGCGCGAAGATGTATGTGTGGCGGCGAAGTTTACGCAGAGTCATCCGCTTGATGGTGCTGTCATTTATCGTATCGAGTATGCCGGGCGTTGTCTGGTGTATGCAACGGATGTGGAGTGGAAGCAGGGATGTGAGGATGATTTCATCGAGTTCGTGCGAGGCGCGGATGTGCTGATTCACGACGCACAATATACAACTACTGATTATGAGCAAATGAAGCGTGGTTTCGGGCATAGTACGGTAGAGATGGCGGTTGAGGCGGCACACATTGGACATGTCGGACAATTGATTCTCTTTCATCATGAGCCAGTGTATGATGATGACCAGTTAGACCGTATGGAAGCAGCGGCACGTGAGCAGTTCGCGCATACTCGTTCCGCGTATGAAGGTATGGAAATCGATCTGTTAGTGTGAGAGATACAAAAGGTACAGGTTATTTATATGATAAATGTTTTGCTTGCGGTAATGATTGTGGTATCGTTTGTCCTGGCGATAGCAATTCACGAGTACGGACACGCACAAATGGCGGTATGGTTAGGCGACCGCACACCACGCGATGAGGGAAGGCAATCACTGAGCCTGCGTCAGCATATCGACCCGGTTGGCTTGCTTATGTGTATTATCCTTGCCTTTCAGGTGGGTGTTCCGGCTGGCTTTGGCTGGGGCAAGCCTGTCAAAGCGGATCCGTGGAAGATGCGCGTCGGAGCTAATCCAGGATTGCTGCTCGTGGCTGTTGCGGGGCCGTTGCTCAACCTTATTGTAGGTCTCGTGGTTGCGCTGATTCTGCATTTTGTCGGGGGATACCTTCTTTACAATGGCTATACAGTACGACTATTACAATTTCTCATCGTCTTTGCCAGTGTCAACGTCTGTCTGATGATTTTCAATATCATTCCCCTGTATCCTCTTGACTGCTATCAGATTGTCTATATTCTACTGCCGAGCAAACAGGCACTCCAGTTCTCGAAATCGGCGCAGTATGGGCCGTTTATTATTCTGATAATATTCTTCTTCCTACCGTTCCTGGCACAACTCGCTGGTCTCAGTGAATTGCCCATCTTCCAACTACCCAGATACATCTTGCTCGGTGCGCTCTACTTGATATCGCTCATTCTAGGTGGCCCGGCGGAACTTGTATCTGTACTCATGTTGTACTCACATTGATGGCTATGTGGTTGAGTTTGTACAGAAAAATTCAGTATCGACTGCGACAGACAAGACAACAACTAGGTTCTGTTGATGCGCTCACGCCCGACGACCATGCCGAGGTGAAGCATTTTCTGGCTTCGGTAACGCCCGATGCACAAAACCTGTTTTACACTATGTCGCTTGCAGACCAGCAGCATAGCTTGCGCGTGTGTCGGGGCTTACAGGAGCGTGGTTGCCAGGACGAAGAGATGTTGCGAGCCGCTCTCTTACATGATGTTGGCAAGGCCGAGGGGCGCGTCCCTTTCTGGACACGCCCTGCTATTGTGCTTGGAAAGTTGATCGCACCTCGTCTCCTGATGCAGCTTGCCGTTGCCCCAGACAATGCCGTATTTCCATCGCTTCCCGGCTGGAGACGCGCTTTGAGCTACTCATGGTGGCACGCCGATGTAGGTGCAAACCTCTGCGAACGTGCTGGCCTTTCGGAACGCGCCGTACTCTATGTTCGCACACATCATCAAGCGCATGGCCCGGCTGCGGAACTACATAGTGTCGATGATGTGTCGTAGGAGTTGTATGTATGGTAGAGCAAATCGAGCGCATTGCACATGAGGAACAAGGAGATATGCAGACTGTAGAGCGTCAGGAACGCTATATTGTGCATCTTCCTGTCTTCGAGGGGCCGCTTGACTTGCTGCTGCACTTGATAGAAAAGCGGCAGATGGAAATTACGACTATCTCGCTCGTTGCCGTGACTGACCAGTACCTTGAATATTTGCAACAATGGCAGACAAGGCAGACGGATAGTATGGAAGAGGGGATGTTGCCCCTGGCAAATATGGCGGCCTTTGTCGCGGTGGCGGCTCGTTTGCTTTATATCAAGTCACAGAGTTTGCTACCTCAAACGCCGAAAGAGGAGCTGACGAGCGAGGTTGAGAGCGCGGTCACTATGGCGGAAGAGTTGCAGCGTCACCTTGTCGAGTACAAGCTGACGAAGGAGATTGCGACCTATCTGCGACAGCGTGAAGAGGCCGGGCTACAGACGCACTCGCGCTCGAATCTGCTTGCTGGTATCGAGGCGCAACTTTCGTGGACACCCCCAAAACTCGTTGGTTTAGAGGCGCAATCGCTGGCACACGCGCTACGGCGACTGCTCGAATTGCAGGCGCGAGAGGAAGGTGATGCGAGCCTGCTACCAATAGCGCGTATACGTGTCAGCGAGCGCATTGCCGAGATTGTGAGTCGCCTTGAAGAGCATGAGAGCATCCTACTTTCTGAAATCATTGAGCAGGAGCGTTCTCATTTCGTCATCGTTGTTACCTTCCTTGCTGTCCTCGAACTATGGAAGTGGGAGCGTATCAACGTCACGCAGGACGAATTGATGGGGCCAATGCTGCTGGAGCGTGGCGAACGCTGGCACGCTAGCATCCCCGACCCTCTGTAGGGGTCATCATTTATGACTCCTAGAGATCGAGGTCGCTCATCCCATAATGTTGCTCACCATCAACGACGTAAGCACGGATGAAATGTTCTCCCGATGCGAGGTGCAACATGTTGAGCGACCATACAGGGCCGTTATGTTGCGGTACATTCGTGTTATCGAGAAACCAGGATATGTGAATATTGCCAATTGTGCCAACCGTGTAGGCTTGTAAGAAGAGCAAGCCACGATTCCTTTGCTCTCTGACGCTAATAGAGATATGCGGAGTTGAGTTTGCTAGCTGTGCCGAAGAATAAGGATTCCAGGGTGCTGAGGCAAGAAATTCCTGAGCAGAAATGCTTCCATATTCGCTTCCATACACAAGACCAATGCCAACAAACTGCAACTGTGGGTCGAGTATATTCTGGCGGTGTCCACAGGCTTCAGCGGCGTCGTCGTACATATATTCGTAGATGGGTCCAATGCCAGCAACAGGATTCCCTGCGATATTTTCGGCGGCGAGGCTGTAATGGTTGAAGGCAAGCGGATTGCTGTTGATGCGTGTATTGAATGTTCCTGCGATTGGACTGCTGTGTGAGAAAAAGTGCAGCTCGCGCAACTGCTGGCTGTATCCCTGCGCCATCTGAGACAGGTTCGCGTCGAGCGTCAAGGGTGCGAGGCCGCGTAACGTGCGTTCCTGATTGAGCAAAAGAAATTGTTGTTGAATCGGGTCAAGCCGATAAAAGTTTGTCGGCAGATTGAGTGTAGGTATGTGTTCGATATGATGAGCATTGTTGAGTGCTGCTATCGCATCGGTAGCGCGTTCAGTCACAAGGTAATTCGGACGTGCAGGTATATCTTGGCAGGAAGTTGCTGTGAGCATTGCGGTCTTGTATGTAGCGGTACTGTGAATACGTAGCATGTGTAACAGACCAGCAACAAGTAGGCAGACAATGCACAGGGAAAACACAATTCTCAAGCTAGCACCTCGATAGCGAAGAATACACTCATAGCTATCGGAACCGTTCCACAATTTCGTAGGGTCACGATGTATCGATTGATCCTTTGCATTATGTGGGTTAATCGATACATCGTGACCCTACGAAAGTAT
>DAIQNC010000293.1:0-741 GCA_036788655.1 Ktedonobacteraceae bacterium | reverse complement strand
ATACTAAGGACGCAATAAACTTTTATGCATATTTGTTTTTATGAGTAGTGTAGATTTACGAGTAATAGCATTTCGTTTTGAAAGGCAGTAAGTTTAAGATGGGAGAGTCACAAGATATGTCGATGGAGCAACCAACTCCTGCTTATACAACACAGAATACAACTGAGAATACTCAGAATGCTCAAGCAGCGCAAACACCCGATGCGGCACGTATTGCGGATTTAGAAGCGCAACTGGCGAAAGCTCGTCAGGAGGCGGCGGAAAACTGGAATAAATATGTGCGTGAGCGAGCCGATATAGAGAATTTCCGCAAGCGGCAGGAGCGCGTTCTGACAGACCGCGTACAGAATCAGAAGAAGGCATTGATTCATAAACTGCTTGGCGTACTGGATAATGTGGAGCGTGCGCTGGTGTATCAGGATACGCTCGACAAACAGGGGTTACAGCAATCATTGCGGATGGTGCAATGGCAGATGAATGAAGTGATGCGCAGTGAGGGCATCAATCCCGTGCCGACAGTGGGTGAGCCATTCAATCCATATGTGCATGAGGCGATTGAGGCGGTAGAGAACAGCGACCAACCAGAGGGAACGGTGGTCGAAGAGGTTCTCAAAGGCTACACACTTGGCGATGAGACGCTTCGTCCGGCTCATGTGAAGGTGAGCATGGGCAGTAAAAAGCAGTAATTCATATTGTAGGGGCGTTATTCGATAACGCCCCTGAGTAAGAGGCTGGGACATG
>DAIQNC010000292.1:278-5530 GCA_036788655.1 Ktedonobacteraceae bacterium | reverse complement strand
ACCAGCGCGAGCAGAATGTGGAATACGGCAGGGGTAAGCGGCAGCAGCGACTCCGGCTCCCGTTCCGTCGATTTCATCTAGCCTCCTATATCATGAACGGATATATCCAACACGGATATAATACATTAGAAAAATCGAAATGTCAAGAAGGTGTGAAAAATTCACATTATGAAGTATTGACAGGCATCATAATGTACTTAATAATAGACTTATCAATTGTAATTCTCCCACGCTTTTTGAAAAGAAACATAAGCAACCTTGCATTATCAAGGTTATACTTTAAGCAAATTAATTACTAAATAATGTAAATACGATATATATCATAGCCGTTAAATAAGAGGTGAACTATGGCGCAGGAGAATATGCAGCGATTTGGCAAGTATCAGCTTGTAGCATTATGCGATAGTGGCGCAACCTCGAAGGTTTGGAAGGCGTTTGACCCACAGTTGAAGCGGTATGTAGCCATCAAGGTGCTACACACAGACCAACAAACGGACTCAGGAGTGATTGCTCGTTTTGAACGTGAAGCGCAAGTCATCGCGTCACTGCATCATCCAAATATTGTGCAGGTACATGAGTTACAGCAATCTCCACAAAATCCGACCGATATTTACATGGTGATGGACTATATCGAAGGGGGAACGCTCCGGGAGTACATCAAGAAAACGTCACGCCAAGGCAATTTTCCTACATATGCAGAGCTTGTACGGCTCTTTACATCTATCGCTATGGCTGTTGATTATGCTCATCAGCATGGCATGATTCACCGTGATATCAAGCCTGCGAATATCCTTCTCGACGCACATAATACGACTCGCAATACGATGGGAGAACCCATGCTCGCGGATTTCGGCCTGGTGAAGATGTTGGATATTTCGACAGGGACGCTACAGGGGCAAGTTCTTGGTACACCGCTTTATATGGCTCCAGAGCGGATACTTGGTGGGACAAGCAATGCATCCAACGATATTTACTCGCTTGGCGTCATTCTTTATGAAATGTGTACAGGTGTGCTACCATTTCATGCTGACGGACAGTATGAACTGTTGCTGAAACAAATTCATGATAGACCACCATTGCCCAGAGCGTTCAACCCACAAATTTCTGATGCACTACAGAACGTGCTTCTGCGCTGTCTCGCAAAGGAGCCATCACAACGCTACCCTTCCGCATCTGCCCTCGTTCTAGCACTTGCCAGCGCAGTGTCACTTCCGCCACCTCTTGAACTCGTGTCTCATATATCAGCAGAAGAGCAGTTTCACCAACAGTCCTTACAACAGAGTGAAGCGATACGGATACAGTCAGATACCGCAAAACCATCACTGCTCGCTGCCAGAGAGCAGACAGGACAGATATCGGCAAAACCACTTTCAACACATGGCTCATTTGCGCCTGCTGCACCTGTTGCACCCGTTGCGTTAGGCAATGTGCCTGTTCGTAAAGTCCCCAATCCTGAGACGCCTCCTCCTCCCGTTGATGCAATGGCCTCGCTCTTCCCTGCATCGCAATCATTGTCACTGCCGAGTGTTGTTATCCATCCATCAATAAAAAAACCTGTGCCGCCAAAGCGTCCAAAGAGACAGCGATGGGGAAAAACAGGCATAGTAATACTTGTCCTGCTTGTGCTTGCTATTCTCTCCTCTCTGACCTGGATTTTCTTGGCTGAATTTCATAATGGAACAGGCGTAGTAGCTCCTGCTGCTATTGGACAGATTTCCTTCTTCAGTACGCATACCTTCTATTATAATAAAGTGGATGGACAGAACGAACACGCCATCAACGACGGTTTGCAAGGGACATTTCATCTTGCTCCACCTGCATCGGGGAATAGCTATTATGCGTGGTTGCGTACTTCTTTTGCGGACAATAGCGGTATGTATCTCACCTCGCCTCTCTCTGGTAATGCTCTTACAACGAGTGGCGACGTTACCACACTGTATTATATAGCTGCGAATCAGCGCAACTTGCTAGCTCCTATAGATGCAAATCGTGATGCTTACCGTATATTCACTATCGGTGAGCAAACAACGACCGCAACTCCTATATTTGGAGCGGAAACACTGCGTTATCAAGCGGCGATACCTGACCTATCGTCTACCAGTTACGGAACGTATCTGCTCCACATTCAACATCTGCTTTCCAGTGATCCTAACATGGACAAGCTTGGCCTTAGAAATGGCCTCGACTTCTGGTTTTTGAACAATGTGAATGAATTAGAAACGCTGACTGAGGAAATACAGAGCCATACAAGCGCGAACTCATTGCCGATGGTACAGCAATGGATTATCACCGCGCTCTACTATCTAAATGGCAAATGTGCTACAGACGATATCAAACAAATGAATCAAATATTGAACGCCACTCAACCCCCCTATATTTTGCACGATACACAGGTATCGCTGCTTGATTGTAGTTCGAGTCCTGTCGGTCTGGGGTATATTCATCACATACTAACGCACCTGTTTAATCTTTCACAGGTAACAGGTACAACATCAGGTCAGAAGCAGCAAATAGCGCAAATTTTCACAAGCCTGAGTCGTGTGCAAACGTGGTTAGAGAATATAAACACTTATGCGCTCAAGCTCATACAGACGTACATGAACGATCTGGGATCGTCAGCAGCATTGCAGTTGCGTTATGATATGGCGAACAATGCAGAGCTTGCCTTGTCCGGTCAATTTGATGCTCAAACGCAACAGTTGGAGCAAGGGGTTGTGCTTATTTGCGACTCTATACAGCATCTGGCGAGTATGCCCGTAATGAAGGGGTAGAGCAAACCCATGTTGTGCCGTGATGTATCACAGGCGTATTTATCTGATACACGCCCGTGATTTATCACGACACAACATGTAAATGAGACCCGTACACTCCGGTGATATCCATGAGGAATGCTCATAACCGGAGCGTACGGGTCTCATTTGTTACACTCTGTCAGCTATACCCTATTGTTGTGGGTACTGATTGGGTGGATAGTTCTGTTGAGGATAGCCGGATTGCTGCTGATAGCCACTGGTGGTATTCGCAGTGTTGGGGTTGTTAGGAACGTTGCCTTGTGTGTAGGCAACGGTACGTGCCTGATTGATGTTCTGTTGTGCCTGTTGTGACTGCTGCTGCTGACTGTTCAACTGGTTCGCGGCCTGTCCGACGGTAGACTCGCTACGGTTTAGGAGACGCTGTGCGCTCTCACGACCACCGAGGCCGAAGGCGAGACCGAAGGCGAGAGCCAACGCACCGACGATAGCGGTGAACAGAATGTTGAGAAGCGACTGACCGATGCCGAGTTGCTCAATCGCTATCAGAGCGGCGAAGCCGATAATGGCATAACGTGCGAGATTAGCAAGCAGACTTGGATTGCCAATGCTTGTCCTGGAGAGCGCACCACGCACAATATCCGCAACGAAGGTTGCCGCTAGTGTTCCCAGGAAGAGAATCAGGATAGCAACGAAGACATTCGGGATGAATGCGATGATGGTGTTCAGGATGTTACTTACTGAGGTGAGTTCGAGCGCGTTCACGGCAGGAACCAGGAAAATCAGGAAGACGAACCAGTAGACGATCTTGCCGAGAATTTCGGCAGTGTCCATCCTCAAGCCCATCTGCTGCTCTACGCGGTTCAGGCCGATGCGCGTGGCAATGCGGTCAAAGCCGAACTTACGCAGCAAGAATGTCACTGCTTTTTGTAGTGCGGTGGCGACGAGCCATCCTACGAGCAGGATAACGAGAAATCCTATGAGCCGGGGTACGAATGTAAACAGTAGTGCCAGAGCCGCCTGGAATGAAGTAACGACGGCATTAACAACACTCATATGAATACCTCCAATAGTTTCAAGGAAGACCTTATAAACAAAACCAAGCAATAACGATTATGTATCGCTCTTGTGTAGAAGATAAAGCATTCTTGCTCTATTTACAAGTCAACAATAAAAAGACTAAGTATGCTTTAATTTTCTCAACCATTTCAGAGGGAATCCTAAGAATATACATTAGAAACATTGTTGTGGTTGACACCGAAACACATCTCTCTTATAGTTTAAGAGTGGTGAGAATCCTGAGCAAACTCTACGACTAGAGGAAAAGTAGTATTATGAATGTGAATACAACAGTGCGTGACGCCCAATCACCTGAACAGGTTGTGCTGATAGTTGAAGATGACACCGATTTGCGCCAGACTATTCAATGGACGCTTGAGGATGAAGGATTGATTGTGGAAACGGCAGCCGATGGACAAGAGGCATTGAATCGAGCGGCTCGGCGCAAACCAACGCTCGTTGTACTGGACATGGGACTGCCCATTATTGATGGCAACGGAGTAGCCGCAGGTTTACAGGCAAGTTACGGAAACTCTGTCTCCATTCTTACCATGACGGCTGATGGACGTGCGGCTGAGAAGGCAAAACGCATCGGTGCGATTGGCTACATTAGCAAGCCATTCGATCTCGACGCACTCATTACTGCCGTGAAGCAGGCACTCGGCATTCAATAAGCTATTCCATGATTCCTTCGTAACTTTTTCTCATCCTTCATCGTGAATACAGCATACAGACTCTACAACACTGATGGCGTTGAACCCATGTTGTGCTGTGATGTATCACGGCACGGCACAACATGAATATTGATGAGAGGATAGCATGACGAATGATCTTGCGCGAGCCGATGAGGGGGAAACGGCACAGAAGCAGGCACATCCACTGTTCGAGAACCCCTTTCACATAGAGGACTTGCTTGCTTTCGATGAGAACTCGCTACACCGACTTCTGGAAAACAATGCCTTCGGTGTTACGTTTGAGGAGCTAGTAACAAGTCTTCATGGAACTTCCCCGCGTCTCGTGAAGCATATTCTTCAATCGCTGAATCATAAGCAGAGGCGAAGACTTCGACATGCACTTCGCTCTCCTCTTCATGAACAGGACGTGCAAACGGCTCGTCATCATGTGTTGGATAATCTCTTCTGGGAACTCACCTATTGGAAAACGCCCGAACTGTATGAGGAGTTAACCGAGGGAGAACAACTTCACCCTGGCATCTTTCAGCAACTTGAACTGGATATACGCGGCAAAACAATTCTTGATGTTGGTGCAGGGAGTGGTCGCGCCACGCTTGAATGTCTGCGCGTCGGTGCATCTCTCGTTCATGCCGTTGAACCCTCGCCAGGGTTATTACGCTTGTTGAGTAAAAAGTGTGCCTATCAACCTGTAGGTCAGCGTGTCGAGACATATATTGGTCGTTTCGATGCCATCCCTCTACCTGATGCC
>DAIQNC010000292.1:0-268 GCA_036788655.1 Ktedonobacteraceae bacterium | reverse complement strand
GAAAGAACATTCCTGGCCATGATGGCCCAGCTCACTGCCCTTGACATCATAAGGTGTCGCGCTTTCTTGCTCGGCTTTTACCGCATCGTCGGAACAGGGTGGTGAGCCGGGGTTGCGCGAAATGAGGCGTGTTACGAGATGTGGGGGAAAAATTGTTATTATCTGGCCTCGTGTCGAAGACCGCGAGTGGTTACAGGCACACGGTTTTCGCTATGTCTCGCTTCCTGTACAGCAAGAGATGCGCGTCCACTTCCGCTCATTACAGGTT
>DAIQNC010000291.1:2185-5541 GCA_036788655.1 Ktedonobacteraceae bacterium | reverse complement strand
CGGCTCAATACCATCTTCTCTAACATCCTACAGCAGATTGTTGTCTGTGGACATACACATATGCAGTTTGAGCGGCACGTGGGTAGCACACGTATTCTTAATGCAGGTAGCGTTGGAATGCCTTATGCTGATTCTCCAGGGGCATACTGGTTGCTGCTAAGTCCAGAGGGGTGCGAGTTTCGCAAGACTTCTTATGATGTTGAAACAGCCGCGCAGCAGATACGAAACAGTGGCTATCCTCACGCTCAAGATTTTGCAGAAGAGAACGTACTAAATGTTCCTACTGCTACAGAGGCTACGAAGGTCTTTGAAGAGATGACACTTTCGTAGGGGCGTTATGGCATAACGCCCTGCGTTCCCAATTCTACTATCTTTCTCGGCTCATGAGATATTCGTTGTTGGGCTACCAGGGCGTTATGGCATAACGCCTCTATGAAAGTGTTGATAGGTTTGCAGAATGCATCACCGATTGTATACGCAAGTCAGCTATGGATGCGAAAGAGCGTAGGCAGTAAGATTGCCTGAATTGTCCGGCACATAGACATGACCGTTGACGACTATCGGGCTTTGCCAGTGAAGGCCACCAATAGAGCCACCTGCTGACGCCTGTGTACTACTCCACAGGGTAGCTCCCGTTGTTGGATTCGTGGCACGTAGCACACCATTTCCCTGTATGTAAAGAACGCCATTTGCCATGAACGGTGAACTACCGCTATTGCCGTTCCGATATACCAGTTGAAGCGTTGTATGCCCTGTACCGTCTGTGACGACTTTGAAAGCGGAAAAGCCATTGAAGTTCGCCACGAAAACCCAGGTCATACCTGTACTATCTGTCCACACGAGCGGGTGCGTATCGACATCGCCGCCCTGTGGCAGAGGGATGGCCTGTAATTCGCCGCCAACGTGATTGGGACCACCGTGACCGGAGAGGTTCTGGCGATTGATGAGGCGAAGTGTGTTGTCTTTACCAGCCTGTACCATCATGTATGGCGTCAAACTAGTAGCCTGTTTCGGCAACATTGCAGGAACAGCACTTCCTAAATCTTGATCATTGGCTTGAAGTGAGGCAAAATTGGCTGGAGTGTACGAGTCGATAATTCTCGTCAGGTCGGGACTGAGTTCGATGATGCTATCACCAAAGGCACGTCCATCACCTCTGAATGGGCCATTACCAGTTGTAACAAAGACATTCCCTGTAACTGGATCGACGACGACGGCTCCACGCCCCCAGATAGCAGATTGCACGTCTGCACAATCGTTCGGTCCCAGGAGATGCGTAATATTCGCGCACAGGCTGTTGAAAACCGTCACTGCTCCTGTGCTGAGATTGACTGCAACAGCATGGCCTTCATAATGCCCCGCATCGCCTGGATAGCCAGCAGTCGGCATATAGAGATAGCCATTGCCGATATTAATTGGTGATGAGCCTTTTTCGACGTTGGGCATAAGTGTGATGGTGACAGGCCACATTCCGTTCGTTACTTCGGTTCCATTTCCAACGGCATACTTATGAATCTTCCCGTCCAGACCGTAGCCATAGACATAGTGACCAGAAGGATCAATTGCCGGTGAACTGGTAGTGAAGTTAGGGCCAGTCGTATGTTGCTGCCAGACGATTTGCCCATTAGAGGCGTCAAGGGCAAGAAGACTTCCACTTGTCGTCGTTACAAACAGGAGCGTCTTGACTCCCTGTGAGGTCGTCACATTGGGAAGTTCGACAGGCGCACCATCCACGGTTGCAGGAAGTCTCACTTGCCAAAAGCGTGTCAAGTTGGCGACATTCGCAGGAGTAATCGTCGTCTCAGCAGTATTGATACCACTCCGCTGACCACCACCATCGAACGCGGGCCATGAAATGGGATTGTTCATCGGCGGCTGCGTCGGAGTCGGCGATGGACGCATGGTTGGCGTTGGCATCGGCGTGTTCGTTGGCGTAGGGGTAGGCGTTGCATTCTGCTTCGTTCCGATGGTAAAGATATGTAGATTGCCTTGATTGAGTTTCGCGGGTAGCGTCACACTACTCGGTGTCTTCCCTGTTTGCAAAGAGATCGTGCTAGCAAACATATAGGTCTTTACGGTTTCGTGTCCATTGTGCGTGTTGCGATAGGACATTGTTGCCACAATTCCGTTACCATATGAAGGTGTTGACTTTCCACCATTGAGCGTCCAATCGCTGAAACCAAGTGAAAAGGCTTGCGTTGTTTTATCAGTGTAGATAATGGTTGCGGTTCCGGTGGAAGGGCCATTCGTAGAAGCTCCGATAAAGATGAGGCTGTTGATGCCCTGCACCTGCGTCTGTAACAGGCGTAGTGTTTGCCCATCAGCTTGAAAGTTGTCGGCAAGACCAGCCGCAATGAACGGCCATGGATATGTTCCGCCGTTATAACTGATTGTCTTACCGGGTTGAAGGCCAGCGACTGCTAAGGCTTGTGCCGAGTAGCTATTTCCACTACCATCAAAGTTTGCCTGTCCGGTATTTGTATCACTACTTATGCCAACATTATTGACAGTAGAAATATGTTTGTCTATGATGTTGTGCGCTTGTGCTAATGACAGGTTGATGAGCAATGAAATAAGCAGTAGCAAAAGACACAGGAGACCAATACTTGTAGAGAACAGCATTGATCTTCCTTTCATCGCTGGCATGTTTACCAGTAGGTTCCGTATTCTCATAGTTGACTTCCCCTTTGAAAAATGATGTATGGGAGACAAGGTGTTTGTACATCTCGAAGATGTGCAAGGACACATCACATATATATTCTATGAAACATAGCAAAACAGCTTGCGCTACAACGACACAATCATAGCATGGTTCATCCCGCTTGCTTACATGAATAGCTCTAGTATGAATAGAAAGTACCGTGCGTGGTTATGATTTCTTAACCACTACTCTATTGAAAATAGAGAGGTAGTACCGAGATGTCCGCTTTCGATATCATGCTACAACGGAATGGTACTTAATCTTGATCTCATATTGCTGTCGGTGAATCTGATAAAGAGTGTTCGTAGGAACAATAACCCCAAATGAACATATATGCTATACTCCTAATAAGAAGCATTATGAAGGAGAATTGATATACAGGTGGGACAGCGCATTCTTTATCTTGATTGTCATTCGGGTATCAGTGGAAATATGTTCCTGGGAGCCTTGCTTGATGCTGGCCTTTCATTCGATGTTTTGCAAGCAACGCTACGACAGGCGTTTCCAACGATTGAGTCTGAAAGTTACGAACTTGTCTTTGAACCATTCTCCGATAAAGGGATTCGTGGCACACATTTCGATGTGAAACTGCACGAAAAAGAGCACCCTGCTCGTACATTGCGTGACATCTCAACCCTACTACATTCTTCCTCGC
>DAIQNC010000291.1:1711-2175 GCA_036788655.1 Ktedonobacteraceae bacterium | reverse complement strand
CCCGTATCTGTTCGAGATACTGCTCTGGCTATATTCCATACTCTCGGTGAAGCCGAAGCACATGTTCACGGTGTTTCACTCGACGAAACTCATTTTCATGAGGTCGGTGCAATTGATGCGATTATTGATATTACAGGTGCAGCCCTTGCACTTCATGAACTCCAAATTTCACGGGTCTACGCCTCGCCACTACCGCTCACACACGGTCATGCACATATGGCGCATGGAATGATGCCGCTACCTGCCCCTGCAACCTTAGAGATATTGCGACGTGTACAGGCTCCGTGGACACCCTGTCCCATCGAAGGTGAGCTTGTGACGCCGACGGGAGCAGCGATTCTCGCCACGCTCGCACACTTTGAGACGCCATCCATTATCATTGAGCAAGTTGGCTATGGCTTCGGGCGCAAGCAATTTCCCTGGCCCAATTGTCTACGTGTCTGTATCGGCACGTCTTACTCTTT
>DAIQNC010000291.1:932-1701 GCA_036788655.1 Ktedonobacteraceae bacterium | reverse complement strand
GAGAGCATCATGTTTCCCACTCGCATACGCTACTTCAATAAGTACGTCACAAATCGGGTCTTACGCAGGTTTGCGAAGTCTTCTCGTGGGCCATTTGCGGTCATCTATCACGTCGGGCGCAAGAGCGGAAAGCCGTATGAAACGACGATTATGGTCTGGCCTCTGGGAGATAGCTTTGTGATTGCGTTAACCTACGGAGAGGCAGTGGACTGGTATCGTAATATTCTGGCAGCCGGACGCTGTACAATCTTGTGGCATAGGAAAGTCTATACACTCGGAAAACCGGAACCGATTGATGTTGAAACAGCATTACAGGCATTCCCACCATTTTTCAAACGCATATTGCGAGGGCGTGTACAGCATTTCGTGCAACTACAAGTCATAGCACCTGACTCTGTTACGGCAAATGAGGCTTGATATGCTTTACATTTCTGGAAAGCTCTTTCAACGTTATCTGTGCAGACTTACCATGGGGTCAACTGATTGGTACACATGAGCAGAATACTGACATATATCCACGCTTCCTTCAAGAAGCTGCACGTGTTGCCATGCCATTAGCGAAACTCATTGTGCTGACGCACGAGATCACGCTATTCGAGCGCGTTTTACAAGATTTCAGCGATGTGTGGAAGCTAGAAGAGGTTGTCAAGGTGTTTCAAGGGGGACTACATCCAAGAATTTACGTATTGAGAAAGAAATAGACAACGCAATGCGCGATATTGCTACTTTATAAAGAAACGCCGCCCCATGTAGTGCCGTGATAAATCAC
>DAIQNC010000291.1:0-839 GCA_036788655.1 Ktedonobacteraceae bacterium | reverse complement strand
GACCTTTTGTGACTGCGGTGATTTTCCCCACAATGCCGCCGGGAGCATCCCAATACTCGGCACTGTCAATCGTGACTTTCAAGAGAGCCAATTCGGGGTCGTCTTCGCCATCGGGGAACCACGCCTTGAGCATCGGTTTCCAGTATTGTTTGACCTTTTTCTGGTCGCGTACTAATTGAGCCGTTCCAGAGACGGAAACGAAGGTGTTGCTCCCCGGATTTGCGTAGGCAATGTTGACCTGCTGGTCTCGATCCACGTCACCGACTTTGGGCGCGTTTGCTTTCGTGAAAAACCACAATTCCCCATCGGTATCCGAATCTTGCGTCGCCATCGGACGGCTCTTCAGCGTACCATCCTGATCGACGGTGGTCATCATGGCTATATGAATGCCTTTAATCTTATCGTTCAGCATCTTTATATCGTTTTTATTGACATCACTCATATTACATTCCTTTATTTTCTACTCACAGAAGCACTCCATCGTGTCTGCAAAACATCGTATGATGATACCAAAAACACGAACTGTACATGTGAAAGGTGTCAATACGTAACCTTTTGATGTAACGGGGAAATCATGTAGGGACAGATTCATCCTGTCCGTGCGAATGGTGATAATGGGTATTCGTGGCGAGACGGACAAGATGAATCTGTCCCTACACCATTCGCACGGACAGGATAAATCTGTCCCTACTCTTGCCACACAACCAGTACGTTCTCATGCAGTTCATCAAGCGCAACCAGTTCCGTATCCTGTGGCGACCAGGATGCCAGAAGTTGACCGGGGAGCGTAGCCGATGGGTGCAGTTCATTTAGTGTGCCGGAAAGCAAGGTATGCTCAC
>DAIQNC010000290.1:3776-5549 GCA_036788655.1 Ktedonobacteraceae bacterium | reverse complement strand
GGAAGCAAGCGAGGAAATAAGACAGGGCCAACCGCGTTGACGCACTCCTCATGCAGCGTCTCCAGAGCCAGCCCATTCTGCGCCCCCTTCCACATCGAAATCAGCAACTGTAACCGTTGAGTAATGTCAGTCGAACCAGCATTAGCGTTAGAAAGAGATGGAGTAGAAAATACTATATCGTTTTTATCGGGTGTATCGAGCGTATCCGTAGCCGACTCCTTCCCAGAAACCACAACAACATTGTGTGCATTGTACAGGAAGTTGGGGGAGTTGTATAGCTACTGGTGCAAAAATTCTTTTATCGCGCCAGCACAATATCTTCATTGATAATATCCAACTCGCCATAGTAGCGTTCCACCATCGCGGAGTGGCCTTTCCAGCCGCCAGCCTTTGTGACAGCAATAGGATTGCTGCCACCGCGAATGGCGTTGCGCGTCCACTCGTGCCTGCCATCGTAACTGGTCAGGTTAATCTGCTTCTCAGGGGCAGGGCGTTGTGGGCGTGGACGCGAGAGTACATGCTCATCCTCGCCATAGAGTTCCTGCGCGATGTCGAGGCCCAATTCGTGCAGATGTTCACGTAAGCCCCGTGTGGTCATTGGTGGTGTCCAGGTTGTCGGCTCGTGTCCAGTCTCTTTCCTCGACGCTTGCTCAATAGATGAGGATGGTTGCAACTTGACGTATAGCGCACGATTGGGAGACGAGGGACGACGCCCACCACGTTTCGCTGCTTCAACTTCCGGGGCTTCAAGCGGCACAAGCTCGACGAGTTGTCCATTTTTCAGGCTCCTGACGAGCAAGGGTGCATCGGGGGAACGATCTTGCCGCAGATTGATGTAATGCATCATCGCTGGATAGAGGCGATCCTTCAAACGTGCCTTCTGTTGGTCGTGTGTTTTATGTCGTGTGATATCAATTGTTCCTTCATCGAGATGCACATGGCGCAGTTTCAGACTGACGACTTCGCTTGGACGCAACGAAAGTTCGTACATCAGCAAAATCGCCACGCGGTCACGCCATCCCTGCGGCGTATCGGGACGATTGAGCAATCTCTGATACTCCTTGCGATCCAGGAATGTCGGCTCAGTCTTCTTCTGTCCACGACGAATTTGTACACGGACGGCATCTATGCGCTCCGCTTCGGCTCCACGAATGCGCGCGATATGCTTGATTGCGAGCATCTGGTCGGCGGTCTGATAGCCAGCTTGTTGTGCGAGACGTGCATACAGCTTGATGACATCTAGATGGTCGTTGATGGTCTTGATGGCGTATCCCTGTTGCTGTTCCCATGCGAGGAAGAGTTTGACCAGCCCGAAGGTAATAGCTGCCCAGAGGCGCGGCTCCTCGGCGAGGTGCAGGAAAAGGCTGCTCGTCTCTGCATCCTGTTTCTGGTCACGCGACACCTGCTCCACCTGATTCAGAAAGGTCATGAAGTCAGAGAGAGCCGCAATCTCTTTGCGAACGGTATTCCAGGCTTTTCGCTCTTGCCGTTCAGTGAAGAGATTGCGCCGCACGTAGCTATCGGCGGCTTCCGACAATTCAGCGAGAAGCTGAGTCTGATAAGTGAGCAACTCGTCTCGTATCTGAGTTGGGGAAGGTGTGGTAAGTGACGAGCTTTCAATATCCGCTTGCCGATTATCGTCAGCTTCATCTTCAGAGGATAGACGAGCCATACAAGAATCCTTTCTGTCCCCGATATCTGACCTGCTTCTATCTATATCATACGTTCGGTATATATAACAGCTATTCGCCACAAAATAGGTTCCGATAGTTT
>DAIQNC010000290.1:2617-3766 GCA_036788655.1 Ktedonobacteraceae bacterium | reverse complement strand
ATTCGTCATCTGCAATATCATTTTGTGTATAAATAGGTTCCGATAGTTTAATACTATCGGAACCTATTGTAAGACTTAAAAGAGGCCGATGTCAAGCAACCACTCTCACCGAAGATGTATTCGATATCGCAATAAAGCTCGCATATGTGGGGAGCCTCCTCAAGTGGTCTGATGATCGTGTCACCAATCGCAAGGTGCTATTTAGAGCATCTCAATTTGAATATGATGAGCTTACAGGTGAGTGCCTGTCTTTTTCCCATGTTCCCCTTCACTCCTCCTCACATTTGCCCGTCTTTTAGTCGCTGGCTTTTCGGGCGTGATCCTTGCCCGTCTTTTTCTCATGTTCCCCTCACTCCTCCTCACATTTTCCCCACCTGCGTTGGCTATGGTTGGGATGTAACGAGCAAGGGCCGTATGAGGTTCCTGCTCGCGGCATCACGATTTGTGTTCGGAAGACGGCTCTCTGTACTTCCACTCGCAAGGAAGGAAAACACTCTTGACTCATACTACTCCAGATCACACCTCACCTGCTTTCAAGGTGTATCGAACTGCGTTGGTGGCTCATCGGGCAGGTATCAGCGTCGTCCCTATTAAGCCTGATGGCACAAAACGTCCCTGCTGTTCCTGGCACACCTACCAACATCGTCGAGCCACCTACCGCGAAATCACCTCCTGGTTTGCTCATACTCACAATGGGCTTGCTTTTATTACCGGAGCGGTGAGCGGAGGATTGGAGGTGTTGGATTTTGACACCTCTGACATCTATCACGCCTGGTGTACTTCGATGCACGACGGCGGGTTGGAAGCGTTGTGTACCCGCTTGACCAGTGGCTACTTGGAGGCATCTCCGAGTGGTATTCATCTGCTGTATCGCTGTGACACCATTGAAGGCAATCAGAAGTTGGCAAGCATTCCGGGTGAGTATCCGAAGCGCGTGAAGACGCTGATTGAAACACGTGGAGAAGGAGGGCTTATCATCGTTGCGCCTTCTGCTGGTGGTGTGCATCCGAGCGGAAAACCGTATGTACTCTTACAGGGCGGTATCACCAGTATTGCTACCGTTAGCCCGCAGGAGCGTCAAACGCTGTTCACGGTGGCGCGAACGTTTGATACAACACCTGTGAAAGAGTCACGCCCCTCTCCTTTTTC
>DAIQNC010000290.1:0-2607 GCA_036788655.1 Ktedonobacteraceae bacterium | reverse complement strand
GGTCCTGGTAAGAATACCAGGCAGCCTTTGAATACCGGCACTCGTCCCGGAGATCGCTACAATCAGCGTGTCACCTGGGAAGAGGTGCTGGAACCGCACGGCTGGAAGCTCCTCTGGACTGCTCAGGGAACGGGATACTGGCAGCACCCGGAGAAGACAAGCACAGGCGTAAGTGCCACAACGAATCATCACGGTTCGGACGTGCTCTACGTGTTCTCAACCTCGACGGTGTTTGAACCTGAGCGTGGTTATACAAAATTTGCAGCGTATGTCGTGCTTGAGTATCAGGGGGGATTACTCAGCAGCGGCGAAAGCCTTGCTCGACCTGGGTTATTAAGCTCACTTTAGGAACATACCTTTTACGCAGCTGCATTGTAGTACAACGCAAAACGCCCTTCTGAGCCAGAAACGAGCCCCGCAACAACGCAGCTGCGTCAAGATTGCGTCGTCGTGATTCTCTTTTCTCCACAGAGAATAGTCATTCTCAACAGGACGAAGGCGATTGAGCCTCAAAGCTCTTACATATTAGTGCTGATTGCATGCCCCCTGTATTTTTTCAGGGATTGAAGCGTGCGAGCTGTCAAGATTGCGCTTGCTACAAGCGGGCTACCTGCCCCAGATGTGATGCTGTGTGTACGTCATCTCGGTATGCTGGTTGCGTGTTCCCCGTCTTTTCCCCATGTTTTTTGGTGGTGGATCATGCGTCGCTCTTCCAGATAGCGATGGCAAGAATCGCACAAGCTCTTATGTCCTGAACACGCCTGAGCAGCCAGCGTATCCCGATGGACCGTATTTGCCACTCATCCTGTTTGCAGTGTTCATTTGGACAAACAGATGGAGCCAAAAAACAAGAGCGGTCAGGTTGAACGCTTGCCCTCGCTCCGTAGAGAGAGCCAATCGAAAGGAGCATGTCTGCTCCTTTTTCTGCAATGAACATCTGAGCACTCAACGCCCAAAAAACGTGGGAAACCTGAATACAACCAGCTATGCTGAACAAAATTGGTATCATTGCTTGTTGACTAGGGAAGAAGCTTCTTGTACTGCATCCATGCTGAATAGTCGGTCCTGAAAAACACATTCATCACCTCTACAGTATCGGCATGGCTTCATGCACCATATCTCGGTTCTACAAGCTTCACGACACGATTTCAGGTCAACACTGCACAGGCGTGCTGTGTTCTCTTATGTGAAAAGCATGAGAAGCAGATTGAAAAACAGAGAGTGGCAGAAAGGAATACACGTCCTTCTGCGCTCCTCTGGCTCGTCGAGGATCTATCGCTAGAAAACATTTCTGCAATGCACATCTTGATGAAGGTTGCCACAGTGATGTATGACCTTCATAAGTACAACCGTCAGTTGACGCATACCTATACAAGGTAATTGACGGTTGTTGTCGTGATGCATCGCGGAAGGAAAGGACGTTGGATATGACACCAGATCATCAGAAGCTCATTGATTCGTTGCTTCATCAGGCACATGCGTATGTGCAACGGATTGTTGAGCAAACCGACTATCCGCTTGGGAGACGCCCTGATGAGCAGACGATAGAGCGATTACGTGCCAGCGAAATCGGGCAGCACCTGGCAGCACTGGCGAATTATGCAGAGGGCTACCCCTACCCGTTTCAAGAGGACGTGAGAGTGTCTGCCGATATCGTTGCTAGAAGCTTGTTACGTTGCCCTCTGGATGCTGTGAATAGCTACCGCATTCCGCATCGGTTCTATCGCACGCCGCTCGGTCAATTGCTGAACACATGTATGCTTCGCTTCTACCAGGAGGAACGCCCTGGCTCATTACTGACAATGGGACAGTTGCGTGAGCAATTCGGAGTGACTCGTCAAACGGTTCATCAATGGATTGATGAAGGCACGTTCTTTGCCCTTTACATTGATGGCGAGACGCGATTTTATAAGAAGGATATGGAACGGCTGACTGCACATCGACAACACAAGCAGAAACAAAGAGCACAGGCACGACGTCACGATGAACATACATAGAAAAAGAGAAGAGTGGCAGATGCTCTTCTAACGATTCCCTACGCTTCTCAGGCTCATCGAGCACACATTTTACAGTTCTATAAATGTACATGCGATCTTGCTATTCAGTCCGATTTCCCAATGCATCTACGAGATCGAGCTGTTCAGTATTTTCTCATTATCGGGAGGGTGATGTTTGCATACTCCTTCCCTGTCATGTCTGTTGCTGCGTCAGTTGACGATGAACGCACTGATAAGGGGTTCAGTAGCAGCGGGACACTACCCAACATGAAGAGGATAAAACCGTATCGCCTGGCCTTCGCGCTGCATTACCTGGTAGGTCGCCAGCACTTGTTTTCTCGCCAGCTTATTCACATAGTAGCGGAGCGGATTGTTCTTGCCTTCATCCCATGCCTGGTAGCTCATGACCTCGCGTATCTTTTTCGGCGAGGTTTTGGAGAGGTACACCTCGATATCGATCTCTATACTCTTCCCTTTGTCATCGATGTAGATGAACACGCCATCGGGCATGTGTTGCATTTTTTGTCCACGCTGACGCAACTCCTGCTCGGCCTGCAATATCCGTTCGCTGATCCACTCCATCTGCCCGTCATCGTACTCGCCTTCCAGG
>DAIQNC010000289.1:3109-5589 GCA_036788655.1 Ktedonobacteraceae bacterium | reverse complement strand
CATACAGGACAATCATAGGGCGTAATCAATTACACCCCTACAGCATCTCTTCCCTTTGCATGGCCGCGAAATGCTCCAGTATTTGTCGCCGTTCGCTTATGCCTGACGCTCGATTCAAGTTTCGCTGCTCGGCTGTCTGTGATAGCAGGTCTTGCACACGCTCAACAACACGGCGCGGTTGCATAGGCTTCGTAATGTACTCGGTTGCGCCACGCTCCAGACCTTCTACCTGATGAGAAAACTGTGCCAGTGCAGTCATGATGAGAACAGGAACAGCTGTATCGGCATAGCACGTTCGTACCCATTCAAGTACCTGCCAACCGGAAACAGGGCGCATGAGGATATCAAGAATGACGAGATCAGCATGGGATGCGGACAGATAAGTTATGGCTTCCTGGCCTCCCGAAACCGCTACTACACTAAAACCTGCCTGTTTGAGAAAGAACGAAATGACCTGACGGATATCCGCTTCATCCTCTACGACCAGAATGCTCTTTTTCTCTGTCGCCTTCTGCATTGACATACCTGCACCTCTACTTACTCACCAACCATACTATTTGGAAGTATGCTCTTTTTTGTATAGTACGTTCTACAACGCCGTTTTTATCGTACTACTCTCTAGTAATGATTCTTAGCTTCGACTTCGACGTTTCAAAGGGAAATGCACCTCTGCGACAGTAAATTCTTTGTTTTTCACATCGTCAGATGCAAGAACGTTATCTTCATGAGCCTCATACAATGCCGATTGTTGCTCACGTCGTAAGGAAAATTGCCCGTGAAGGTCGCCAATCATATGCTCAATGAGCGATAGTCCCAATCCTTCTTCTGAACGGCTCGTTTCTTTCATAAGAGCCATAGCGAATTTGTCACCTTTTCCCGTATCAAGCACCTGCACCATAACCGTTCCCTGCTCCTCCCAACCACGAATGATGATAGTACCTTCTGTCTGGTCAGCCATACCATGCTTGATGGCATTCGAGACCATTTCATTCAGTGCAAGGGCAAGAATTGTCACCGCCTGCGACGGAATCACTATCGACGATGGTTCCACTTGAAAGACAATATGTTTATCCGGTGGACTCAAATTCGAGTTCGCCACGCCCACAATTTTGCGAGCTATGTCGTCCAGTCGCGCCTCACTCACATCTTCATGTGCCATCAAATCATGTGTAGCCGCCAATCCCTGAACACGATTGACGCTCTCAGCCAGAATGCTTCTGATTTCCGGCGACTTCGTGCGTCGGCGTTGCAGCGAGAGAATGCCCGCAACGGTCGCAAGATTGTTTTTGACACGATGATGTAACTCACGCAACAGGGCCGTTTTCATTTCCAGACCACGCCTTGTCTCTTCATACAGACGTGCATTGTCGATGGCAATCGCGGCTTCATTTGCAAAGGTAATCACAAGCTGCATCTGCTCTGGACTCAAAAAATGTCGATGGCTACTATAGATACAGATACATCCAAGAATTTTTTGCTTTACCTGTAATGGAACGCAGAGAACTGAGTGTATTTCAGCAGAAACGAATGGGTCGCTACGCAGGATACAGTGTTCATCACCGTGCAGACAATCGACTTCCATACTATAGCGTCCCGTCTTCACGGTACGTCCGGCACAACACTGACCGAGTGCCAGCGACATTTTACTGGCAAGCATACTGTTCAGACCATAATGAGCCAGCACATGGAGTCGCTGTGTTTCCGGGTCAAGCTCGAAGATACAGGAGCGTTCAGCATTCGAGAGATGCACCGCTTGCGTTGTGATAATTTGTAGCACCTCATCAAGATTGAGTGTGGATGCGATAATAGACGAAACGCGATGCAGCGTTGCAAGTTCATGTACCTTGCGTCGCAACTGCTCGTCAGTCTGCTCATAGAGACGCCCATTCTCAATATTGATAGCGATGATACCTGCAACCACCTCTACGAAGCTCATCTCCTCACGCGAAAAATCACGTGGCTCACGAGACTGAACACTTACCACGCCGATGAGCCGCTCTGTGTTTCCAAAAAAGATAATGGGGAGCGACATCAAGCCGTGATAAGGCTCGCTATAGGCATTGACCTCATAAGCGAAACGCTGGTCTTGCATGGCATCACGTGAGAGAATGGGACTTCCTCTATTGGCGACCCAGCCGCTATATCCTTCGCCTATGCGGAGCGTGAAGTGCATTCCACCCAGTGGATGCGGGCCATTTGTGGCACGCAGCGTCAGCACCTGTTGTAGTTCATCATACGAGAAGACGGAGCAGAGTTCGACATGTAACTCTTCCGCAACCACCTGTGCCGTCACCTCTAACGCCTGATCCAGGTCCATTGTCGAATTGCTGAAACCATTGATGCGCTGTAAAGCTTGCAAACGGTGTTCCAAGCGGTCTGTATACTGTAATCTTTCCTCAGAGAAATGGTCAATCACACTTTGATAGCCACGTGTCAAAGCCATGATGCCTTCGGATTGAATCTGATACAACCTGGATATC
>DAIQNC010000289.1:0-3099 GCA_036788655.1 Ktedonobacteraceae bacterium | reverse complement strand
TGGCTGCTCCTTGAAGATATCCTGTAGTTCTTGCGAGAGAGCATTGGTATAGCGATGAAAGCCACTGACTCGTGTATCAAGCTTTCCACCATGTTCAGCGAGCCAACGCCCCGATAGTTCAAGTTGCTTCGAGAATGTTTCTCCATCTTTAAACTGATTATCATCGTTAATGAGCGTGTTTAATAGCAACCAGGCATCGCTGCCCTCTTCCGGTCCGTAACGGCTATCAGAGACTTGTTGAAGACAGGCCCGTAGACGTGTACTATGTAACGAAAGAATCTGTTCAACCTCCAGGTCTTGCAACGTACTACCCTACTTCCTGCCTTGTGACGACAATGACAACTCTACGCATCTGTTCTTTGATGTGTATATTACGTATTGTATGAACACATGTGAAATGTGTCAAGTATGTGATAGGAATAATGTCTTATTTCTACTGCTCTGCTTTACTAAATACCCCTGCCTTCGTCAAGATAGACAATAACATTGTAGAGTTTCAGGCAGGTGTGAAGTGTATTGTGATTCTTGCAGCGCAGTTTTACCAGAAGGGACTATTCTATGTCCCTGGTGTAACACGCCAACTGCACGTCCTCAACCATCGCCACCATTCGCACCTCCACAATTTCCAGCTACTGCATCTCAATCTGGTCTATTCCAATCACCAAAATCTCAACAACCATCACAACGTATCACACACAAGCGACCTGTTCAGCGCGTACATCGGCAACAACATGTCAATCTGGTTGACAAAAGCAATCACAGGCAAGAACCTGAAAAGCAAAGGTCTATCGGTTCCCTTATTTTTCCCATTTTGATCGTCCTCATAATTATTGCGCTCTTGCTCGTCGGGGCGTATTTTACACGTGAAGAGATGCACGCAATTCACAAAACGGCGAAAACAGTGACGCGACAACTTGATAATCCAACTGGGCTTTCCATCAATGCGACAGCAGCAACTATCCTCTCTCACGCACAAAGTGCGAGCAAAATTGACAATACGCTCGCACCTGTACAACTCACAAACACCTTCACGACAGGGCAACACGTCTACATCACCTTCCACATCGACTCCAAAGGCCAAGACGGAACCATCCAGGCACGATGGTATGCGGATGGTCAGCAAGTTTCGACAAGCATGTTTCATCATACGCATGAAAATATGCAGGGTCTCGTCTCCTACGCTTATCTTGTGCCTGCAAAGGTAGGCGTAGTTGCACTCTTCTGGTGTCTACAAAAAGACTGTAGCGATGCACAACTCGCAACCATAGTACACTTCACGATACTTGTCGGGTCGGGGCCAGTGGTTAACGTTCAATCTAGTAACATGACACCTGCGGACAATAGAAAATCTCGTAGGGGCGTTATCCTATAACGACCTGCTTGCCCACGATAAATGTTCCTGCGCTATACACAAATCAGGGAACAAGCATCATGGCGGTATCCATTGGCGTCGGGGCGTTATAGAATAACGCCCCTACCGGAATTCGATGAGCCTTACACGATGGGGGTCTACAGCTTGCAAGGCCGTAAGTTCTTCAGAAGTTGGAGCAGGTGTCACAGGAACACCATCTGTTTCTACAGGGAAGCCCGTTTGTTGGCGTACTTCGTCAGTAGAACTATAGGGATGGATGCTTTCGAGGTGCAAACGTCCGTCGCGTTTGACAAAGATACACAGTGGCGTCACCACTCGGTCTACGTTGCCGGATGCCGTGACAAACGAGAGTTTTTCGACAAAGGTACGTGGGTCATGCTTCGTGCGCCACAGAATCGTGCGTTTCGCCGTTGGCAAAATCGCGGCACTACCTGCTCCTCCTGGCAGTCGCACCTTTGGATGGTCATAGGAACCAATAACGCTCATGTTAATTCGTCCCATCCCATCTATCTGCACACCTCCGAGAAATGCGGTATCGAGGTCGCCACGAGCCGACATATCGAAGATATCAGCAAGTTGCAGAATCACATGCGAGCCGTGCGTGAGAAGTGGATCAACCGTTGTCTCTGGTAGCGACTCTGGATGTGGGTTGATGCCACCAGTAATATTGATGTAGACAAGATTGGGCGCGTGTAGCCGTTGAGCCAGCAAAATCGCAATCATTGGCAAAGGCGAGGCGACGCCATGAAAGACGTTCTCGCCATTCCGCAATAGACGCGCCATTGCTACCACCATCATCGTATCAGGCGTCAGTGTTTCGGTCTCAACAATGGTATCAGGTGTCTGCATATGCTGTGTCATCGGCTCGCCACCTTCTCGAAAATGTACGTATCAAGCCATGTCTGATACTGCTCCGGCGTCTTACACGCCTCGATATAGCGTGCAAGATAGTCAGCGTCGTAGCTGTAGAGGTCGCCACAGCTACATGGGTGCGCTCCCTGTGGCACGACAACGACATGACTGACCGCTATTCCAGCTATTTTCGTCAGTTCGGGAACACGCGCTGTCTCCTCACTGCTGATAAGTCGTTCACAGGTGAGGATAATGCGCTTTGCGGCCTGAGCCATGATAACATCCTCGAACAGCGACCCGTAGATGCGCCCATTTCCCTGCTCATCGGCCTCTTGCACATGGATGATAGCAACATCGGGACGAAGAGCCTGAATTGCCGCCAATTCCTGACCACTATAAGGGTCAATGACCGTTTTGAAGTGACGTGCCTCCATCAAATCAGAGGTAAGCATTCCAGCGACAGGCAGAAACGGCACACCCTGAATCGCGGCACGGAGCGCGGTGATAACCGTATAGCAAGCATGTTCTTTGACACGAATCTTCCCCTGCTCTGCTGCTTTCCGGTACTGTGGCGCAAGGCCAAAAACATTCTCGAAGCCAATAAAGCCAGCCGAGATACTTTCCGCGATACCTGCCCCCACCAGCACATCGACATCATACGCCCCTGCCGTCTTCACCAGTTCCAATCCATGCCTCCCCTGTCGAATCAACTCATGTGCCGCTGCACAGGGAGCGCGATGCAGTGTGTTACCACCGAGGGCCACCACAACGTTATCAGGTATAGAGGCGATGGCCTCGCGTAGCGTCGTCTGTTTTGAAGCCATAATTCATCTCTTTCGTGCTATTTGTCATCCAACGGCGAATAGGACTAGTAG
>DAIQNC010000288.1:0-5591 GCA_036788655.1 Ktedonobacteraceae bacterium | reverse complement strand
CGCCAGAAACCGAGCAGGAGCAGTGCTATAAACGTAAGCACGAGCGGAATGCCGCCCAGTGCCGCGATTTCCAGAAAGGAATTATGCGGATGGTCGAGAGGACGATATTGCTCTAGTACCCGATAGGGGTCAGCCAGGAGCAGATAGACGTGGCGACCAAGCCCTAAGCCTGCCAGAGGGAAGTTTTGTATAACGTTCAAACCCGTTTTCCATGCACCTGTACGTAGTAATAGCTCGTTTGGTGCTGATATATGTTGTAACTGAAGCGCAAGCTGTGTTGGAAAGAGGACAGGCACTACGAAAGCGATACACCCCACGAGTGCCAGGAGTAGAAAACGGTAAGAGGTTTTCCCAACCAGTAGCAAAAAGATGAATGTTCCTGCTCCCACCGCTAACCATGACTCTGTGCTGTATGTAAACATGACAGCCAGTAAGATAAGCGCGATTTCGGCAAGATGACCAACTTTTGCGAGTAAAGAAGAGCTATTCGCAAAGAGTCCCAGTGGAATCAGCAACGTCATAGAGAAAAAACCGCCTGCCGAGTCTGGATTGACAAAAAACGAGCCAGTACGAAAAACATTCGTAGGAGTCATAACTTGATGTACTGAACAACATTTTGCCCGTTGTATACTCAATGATGGAGTGTAGCGCAATCAAGGCCGCGAACAGCGCAACGAAATTCAGGAGACGCTTGATACTGCTTGCATCTCGCGCCATAACTTGACCGAGCCAGAACATCAGGAAGGCACTCAGAAAGACGTTGGAGTAGTAGTACACTTCGTCAGGGAAACCGAGACCATGACTTGCCGGGTAGAGCGCAATTATGAGCATTAAAAGCCATAACCACAGGACTTGTGGTTGTCGCCAGGGACGTTGAGCAGAACGTGTTAAATACAGCACTGTGAGCAGGATAATCGCCATTGGCTGAGCTACAAGCCCTAAGCCCAGATACCAGTCAACGTACACACGAGTCGCTAACACCATTACGAGAGCGACCCCGTCTTGTCGCAGAATCAGTGTAATTGCCAGTGCTACGAGTCCAACCATCGCCGCTATTGCATACGAGCCGAGATTGCCATATCTTCCGCTCAGTAGCTCACCGGATGCTATGCCGCCGACGGACAGCAACATTATGATAACGAAGAGCGAGAGATACGGCGACATAATGATCTGAGCCATACGACTGTTTCTTGTCTCTCTTGCTGCATTGCTACCCTGTATGGTTGTCTTTTGTGAGATATCAGCCCCTCGAAACATGAAATTCTTTCTCCATTACTAGTACATCAGAAAGATGGAAAGACCTTTTTGAACCAGCCGAAGCAAGATATATCATTCTTGCTCATCATCCAGGCGGATAAGACTGATAAGGTGCGTATTGAGCAGTTTGAGATGCTCCAACATGTCTGCAAGCCACGAGGCGTGAGGCGCGATGCGGCGAGCGAGTGGCGGAGCCAGTGTGATACGACGAAAGGTAAAGTGTGCGTCTGGTCGCTCGAAGAGCCTTCGTACCTCTCGCCGCGTAATGCCTTCTACGGCGGCATTACGCGGATTGGAGTAGGCGAAATCATAGCAGAGGATGAGTCCACCTGGTTTTCGCACACGCCATATCTCGTCAGCAATGCGTTTGCGTAGTGTGTGGTCTAAAATGGAACTGAAGACGACGGAGAGCAGTATCAAATCAAAGCTCGCATCGGGATAGGGCAACTTGTGTGCGCTCCCTACGTGCCAGTTGATACCCGCATATCGTTGTTGTGCCTGCTCAATACGCTCTGGCAATAAGTCGATGCCTGATAAGTGTGATGGTTGTGCGCCATATGCGAGAAAGCGTTGTAGTTGCATCCCATTTCCACAGCCAACATCTAAGATGCGTTTCTCTGCTAACTGTGTACAATGCTGCTCTTTAAGCAGGGAAAGTAGACAACGCTCAAAGCCGTGTGTTTGTAGAAGTGCTGCTTCATTGAAAAGAGTATAGCGGTCGGCAAAGACAACGTTATTTTTCCTTTGTTCGTACTCTTGCTTAATACGAACAAGCTCGATTTCGGTGGATTGTGGTATGTTATGCATTTTCGACCCTTTCATATCCATGTTGTGTCGTGATTCATCACGGCTGTGCGTCATACAGACAGCCGTGATGAATCACGACACAACATGGATCAATTGGTTGTGGCTTTTATGTTGAATAAATCCATCCAACGATCAAACATGAAGAGACGGAAGAGCGTTTGACCAGATGCTTCTCTATTTTGAGGAGATGATTGCCACGTGCTATGCGCCAATCTCTGCACATCTGCTCGCTCGACAAACTCCCAGAGGGGGCGATTCTGCTTCAACCAGGTTTCCAATGCAGGGCGCAGTGGCCCACACAACCATTTGTCTTGCGGAACCTCGAAGCCTACTTTCGAGCGTCTCTTCAACAAACTTTGAGGTAAGACACTCTGTAAACCAGTTCTCAGTGGGTATTTTGTCCAACCATAATGGTAGAGCGTGTGCGGCGCGAACGAGAGGCACAGGTCGATGAGTTCGTGATCGAGAAATGGATAGCGTCCCTCGACTGAGAAGGCCATCGAGTTGCGGTCATCCCACTTGAGCAAACGTGGTAGAAACATGGTGCGAATCTCCGCCAGTCGCCAAGATTGCTCATCGAGTACGAGTATCTTGCTGAGAATTGAAGCACGTTCCTCGTCTGCCTGTATCTTCAAGCGGAATTGTGGCGTCGAGTGACGACGTGCATTGAATCGTTTGAGCATTACAGGTATCTGTGTGAGTAGCGTTGGATTCCCCTTATGCGTTGTAGCCCCCAACAGATGCTGTGCCAGAGGAAGAAAGCGTCTTTGTCGTGCGAGGTGACGCAGATAGAAAAAGTAGGATTGCCAGTAGCCAGAGAGAATTTCATCACCACCCTGCCCATTTAGTGTGACAGGAACACTGGCCTGTCTGGTGAGCCGTGCGATACAGTAGCCTGCATAGACGGAGAGGCTACCAACAGGCTCATCATGGGTGCGAAGAAAATCGTCCATCTCTTCCATAAATGTCGTTGGTTGTGGTGTGACGAAGTGCGGCGTGGCCTGAACTGCTGGTAGAATGGCATCGACATACATTCGCTCGTCAACGGCATCGCCGGGAAAGGTTGCGGTGAAGGTATGGAGTGAGTGCTGTTTGTCCTGTTGTATGTGATGAACAAGCGTTGCAATTGAACTGGAGTCCAGGCCACCACTGAGGGCGCAGCCAACGGGAACATCGCTTCGTAGATGGATAGTGACGCATTCTCGAAGCTTCTGTGCGAACATCTGACTGGCCTCTTGCGCATCCGTTATCGAAACGGCGATGCGTTCGGGATGCCAGTAGTCCTGTGGCGGAGATGCTGTGAGTGTATCGAGCGAAACCCGTATCCACGTTCCTGCCGGAACGGGATAGACATCTTGTAGAAAGCTACGGTCAGCCGACTCATAGCCTGTACTCAGATATTCCGAAGCCGTTGCAGTATTCATGTTAAAGGCGATGTCGGGAATGTGCCGAAGTTGCTTTATCTCGGATACGACCGCTATCATACCAGAACGTTGCCATATATAGAGCGGTTTGATGCCGAGACGGTCACGACATAGAATAGCCTCACCCCTCAGACAATCGACGAGGACGAGACCCCACATACCGCGAAAACGTGCGAAGCAATCCGTTCCCCACTCAGCATAGGCCGCCAGAATAACCTCTGTATCCGATGAGGAGAGAAAGACATATCCCAGACGTTTTAGCTCACTACGGATTTCAACGAAATTGTAAACCTCGCCGTTATAGACTATCCAACATCTGTTCCGATAGTGCATCGGCATGTGTCCAGCCTGGCTCACATCCTGAATCGAGAGGCGGCGCGACCCTAACGCACACCGCCAGGTTGCCTGGGGATAAGAACAGGGGCACCAGCAACCATCGCCGTTCCGTGTGAAAAATGCCGTGCCACCATCATCAGGTCCACGATGATGAATGCTATCGGTCATCTTTTCAATCGCATCATCCGAAATATCTCTATCTAGTTCTCTAAAAAGAGCAGTAATGCCACACATATATTCCTTCCACCACACATACCATAAATTCCTGTCGTACTCATCTATTATAGGAATGAGACAAAAATCCGAATTCGTAGGCCCCGATGTATCGATGAGGTCAGGTCTTGATCCGCCCCCATCGATACATCGGGGCCTACGAAATGGTGGTGGGCGTGACTTGACATGAGGAATGAACGGGCGTAAGATGTGGTTACGTTTCGGCTAGCATACTTCCTCGTCCGTCCGTAAGGAGCCATCTTTATGTCGTTTCAAATCTGTATCAAAACAGACAAGACACTACACCAACTCGCCACGGAAATCCGCGACCTGCTTGCGCTACCCTCGTTCGCTGAGAGTGCATTTACTGGTGAGCCATACTGTCAATTTGAAATGTTCGGGATGCTTGTGCTGATTCACCGCACCGACGAAGAAGACCGCGACCCGGAAGTGATGCAATACCCCTATAGCCTCGATCTCCAGATGTCCTTCACTGATCACGAATTAGATACGGATACCATAGAATATCGTTTACAACCCTATTACGCGCAACTCCTCACCTTTAAGCTCGGTCTCGATACGGCCTATCATGAGAAGCAAAAGAATGGACGTCACTGGCAAATACGCTATCAATTCCTGCGCAAGAATCCACGATGGGATGGTTCGTTGCTCTATGGCGAAGAGGGATGGGAACCTGCTGTCCTTGCTGCCCCTCCCAGTGCCTGGCGTTCAATGCATCCTGTATTTTAGCGCACTCATTGCCCGTTTGACGAGATTGTATTGACGTGCTACTATATTCCTAGTTCCACAGGTATCCTTTTTGTAACCTGTTTGCGTTATAGTAGTATAGGTAGTGCGTGTTATATGGACGATGGCGGCAATGAAGCACTGTCGTTCGCAAGTCAAAGAGGGCAGAGACAACATGCTCATGCAAGGGATTAAACGTTGGCTGCACAGCTTGTTCGCGTGGTGGCCCTGGAAACGTGCTGAGGGGATAGACTATGAGCAGACCGCCGGGACTCTCAACAGGGGAACGACATCGGAGCCGCTATTCCGTCCTGCCACTGATGGGCCGTTTGCTCAACCCACCGGACAAAATATCATCACCATCTCTATTGAGCCGCTAGAAGACGACGATGGCGTCGAATGGCCCCCCTTCGAGAGCCGAGATAGCACCGCCCCATTGACGCCGCCTATATCCCCAACTTTCTTCATGCCACCAGTCTCACCATTTTCATTGGAAGACGATGAAGCATTCCTCTCGTTCAGAGAACTCTACGAGCATCAGCAGGTAGCTCCTATCTCTAAGGCATCATATGGAGAGCGCAAAAAGGCTGACAAACAGGAAGCACAGATGCAACATGTATTTGAACCTGCTACACAGCAACGCCTGGAATTTCTCCGCTACCTCATCCAACGCGGCATCGTCAGCGACGATATTCCATAATAATAGATATCGTGACTTGCAGGGTGTAATAATGAAGGTTGAAAAATGATGTTGGATACCGAGGTAGGGACAGATTTATCCCGTCTGTGCGTAAGATAACCTGTGCC
>DAIQNC010000287.1:5357-5600 GCA_036788655.1 Ktedonobacteraceae bacterium | reverse complement strand
GGCACAACTACCTCGCAACCTGCAATGGCACACTGGTTCCCCGACATCGGTTGGAGCCTCGAAAACACCGGAGCCATTCCCGATATCGAAGTTGACATCTCACCAGATGACTATATGAAAAATAGCGACCCGCAACTTGATAGAGCGATTGCAGAGGCACTTCGTCTACTCGAAACATATCCAACACTGGAGCCACGTCCCGGTGAACGCCCTCACCTCGGCCTATCCCCACGTATACCAATG
>DAIQNC010000287.1:3079-5319 GCA_036788655.1 Ktedonobacteraceae bacterium | reverse complement strand
AAAACGATGTAGGCAACGATAGCAATAATGGTGATACTTTCGAGGAACAGAGCACCTACACTACTTGATGTCCTTGCCCCCATACGTTGCTAATTACCTCATTGGAAGCTCCGAAAAAGAGCGTGTCAAGCACATCCTCTTCTGTCCATCCTCTCAAGGAAGCATGTGTAAGGTCAACCGCAACAAAATCGGCAGACATAGTGGGAGCGATGATACCTGTCTTGACATCGAGTGCTACGGCTCCGCCATGCGTTCCAATATCGAGCAGGAGCGACCCAGGAGATGATTGTTTTTCACAGATCAGTACGCGACGGCGTTGATAGCGCATTCTTGCCGTATACTCCGCCCAACGCAACTCTTCGATGGGGTCAAGGCGCGTATTGCTATCGGAGCCGATGGCAAGCAGAATGTCCGACTCCATCAGTTCCGCATAAGGCGCGATACCATCTCCCAAATCGCCCTCAGTCGTGGGACAGACACACACCGTGCAACCATACTTTTTTAGAAGTGCTAATTCCGTCTCATTCGCATGAGTGGCATGAATAATGGTAGTACGAGAACTCAATGCTCCAAACCGTTCCAGCAATTCAATTGGCGTACAGCCATAACGTGACTGACACTGCTCTATCTCGGCACGTTGCTCATCAGCATGAACATGAAGTGGTAGCCGGTACTTGTCGCTGTACGCTGCAATCGCACGAAACCATTGCTCAGGCACGGCTCGTACCGAGTGCGGTGCAAGCCCTACGGGGATACCTTGCACACGCAGGTCATCGACTCGCTGCAAATACGCCTCAACCGAACGGTCACAGAAGCGGCGTTGCTCAGGAGTTGGCGATTGATCAAAGCCGCTCTGTGCATACGCAGTCATGAGCAACACTACACGCATTCCTACATCATGACCAGCGGCAAGCACAGCATCAGCCATCACATTTGGATGTGCGTAGGGTTGCCCATCTTGTTGATGATGCACATAATGAAACTCACCAACCGTCGTGTACCCTGCCACTAACATCTCGCGGTATGTCTGTTCAGCCTCTTTATACAAGCTATCCGGGTCGAGTCGCTGCGCCTCAGCATACATCGCCTCACGCCATGACCAGAAGCTGTCGTGTTGTGCTATGCGACGATGCGTGTGGCCTCGTAATGCACGTTGAAAGACGTGGCTATGCGCATTGACGAAACCTGGGAGTAGCAATGTATTCGGCAAGTGCTGAACGGTTTCAGGAAGCGTATCCTGTTGAAGCTCGATAGCGGCAATACATCCATCGTCCGCTATCGAGACAAGCATATCGCGTTGTAGCTCCTGTTCAGTGTAGACATATGTTGGTGCTAAATACTGCATGGCAAAATTCTCCTCACTTTGCAGTAAATAATACCCCATAATCGCCAATTAAGTGAAACCCTGCCCAAAAATAGGGATGAACGCGATATGGACGCACAGAGGTACGCGCACGGGCGAGAAAGGCACGTTGAGACTGCGCCAGTGCAGTCACCTTTGCATTTCCGCTCAACAACGACTGATAGAACATCTCCATCAGTTCCGCGCTACTGGCATCGTCCACTTTCCAGAGAGTCGGCATCAATGAAGCTGCTCCAGCATACAGAAAACCTCGCCCAAGTCCAATCACCTCGTCGATGCCGCTCACAACGGCACGTCCCGTTTCACACGCGCTCAATGTCACCAGCGAACACGACGAGAAATTCAGGTTGAATACATCTATCGCGCTCAATTGACCATCAGCGAGCTTTACATGCGAGAAGTTAGGGGCGTCGAGACGGAAAAGACCGTGTGCGGCGATATGGACAAGAGGGCTGAACTCACCATACTCCTGTAGAAGTGTGGTCTTCGCCTGCTCATTCAAAGCAGGATGTGTACCGACAAGACGGGCTACCGCCTCGGCTTCCTGCACCGCATACGGTAGTTTTCCGTTATCGGAAAGTCCCAGTACCAGAGCATTGTGAACGGGAACGCCACTTGTTGCAATACGCTGTCCACGCTGCCTACAAATGTCGAGCAAAGCCGCCGCCGGCAGATAGGAGACTCCAAATCGTTCAACAACGAACTGCACACCGTCGAAAAGACTATGGAAAGGAAGATAATGCAACGGGCCATACGGCACGATGATAAGATGCGTGAAGTTTTCCAGAACGTAGGAGACTGGACGCAAGAGCAGGTCATACAGGCGTTGTAATAGACCAAGACTATTTTCCTGCAAGCCAAGAAAGGCCGATGCGCG
>DAIQNC010000287.1:0-3069 GCA_036788655.1 Ktedonobacteraceae bacterium | reverse complement strand
AGCCGTTCCCGCTGCCTGTGACGCAAGTTCGAGATTGGCACGCCAGAGCGAAAGGAGCCGTTCGAGCTTTGGCACAGCCCCCTGTACCACCTGCACATCGACACCCTTGCGCGTTAACTGAAATATGTAGATATCTTGCTCAGAGAGATAATACTCAAGCATGAGCGTCGTTGAGGCAAGCCGGGGCCACAGTGATGTGACGATGCTATCTGTCCATTGTGGTTGTGGACGCGCCACGAGGTCGCCAGCCGAACGAAGTTGCATCTGCTCCAGCAGATGCTCAATTTTCTGTTCACGATCCTGCATATCTATTCGTGCCTGACCAGGACTTGCCGAGCGAATATACATCATGGTCGTATCGCCCATGTTCGCTTCGTTGTCTCGTTCGTAGACAATCGCACTGAACCAGGCTTGCTCTTCACGCAAACGGGTCAGGTCTTCGAGAATGGCCTCACCTGCCCTGTCACCTGCACGCAAACGGATGTCGATATTATTTCGCAGGTAGTCACCAAGCACACGCGACTTTGCTTTTTCAACATAGATGAGCGATTGATCGACATTGCCACGTTTCAACGCAAGAGCCATAGCGTGTTGATAAATACCCGCCTTATCTTCAAGAAAGCTGGCGCGTTCATCCAGCACCAATCGGCTCTGCACCTCATCAATACCCTGCACTGCTGCTTCATAATGATATGACGCCTCGTCCAGGTCTCCGCTCTGTTCCGCAAGTTGACCAAGCAGGTCATCACAGAGGTATTTCAGGTCGAGCAAGCCCTGGTCTCGTGCGGTATTGCGAGCAACAATGCAGTAATCGTAAGCAGCCTCGGCATCATGCATCACATCGGCGAGACGCGCACGAAGCAGGGTTGCACGTGCGAAATTTGGTAAATCGTCCTGTCTGGAAAAGGCATCGGAGACATATTGCGTCTCGCGCAGACTTGCCTCGTACTGCTTATCTGTAAAGTAGAGTTCAGCACGGCGTAAACGTGCGAGCGAGGCAAGGCGCACAAAACCACCTTCTTCCAGCAAAATGCTTGCCTCACGCAACATCTGCTCCGCACCTCGCACGTCTCCTTCTAGCGTAGCTGCTGCCGCTAGATGCATGAGGGAACGTGCCAGGTTATGGCGTTGTGCAGGTGACGTGCGAAAGAAATGTATCGTCTCATCAGCCAGTGTGTACGCTTCCTGTACGCGATTCAAACGAAGTAGACATGCGCATATCTGTTGCGCAACTTCTGATGCTTGCACCAACAATGTGTGTTTCTGAAAGAGGGTACGGCTCTGTCGATAGAGGAGTAATGCCTGACTGTAGTGACCCTGTGTGGCATAAATATCAGCGATATTCATATCCTGACGCGCAACGGCTATCTCTTCGCGCTCACCATAGGCAAGAAACGTACTACGCGCCTGTTCATGCAAGACAACCGCTTCTCGAAAAAGTCCCATAGCGGCAAGCGTGAGTGCTTTATTTGCTCGCGCACGTGCGATGTGCAAATCGACGCCCTGACCATGCAACACATAGGTGTCGATGGCACGATCAAAGAGACGAATAGCTTGCTCATATTGCCCAAGTTCAAAATTGATAACTGCGGCATTTACGTCGATTTGCGCTGCTCGCGTCAGCTTTCCATAGCGAATAAAAATGTCATGTGCCTTCGCCGCGTCCTGGAGAGCCTCAGTGGTGCGGTTCAGAAAGAGACATGCACTGATGCGCCCAAAACGTGTACGCGCCCACGCTTCTTCATCGCCAATCTCGAGAAACTCTTCGCCAGCGGCATCGAAAAAAGGGAGCGCATCGGCATCGCGGTCTAAGCGACGTAAAGCATCTCCACGTGCCATCAAGCCGAGTGCGTGATAGTAGGGGGTTTTCTTCAATTCGCCAATAAGCATGAGATGACCAGAGAGCTTGAGAGAAGCCGAGGCGTCCTTCGCCCATAGACGATCCCCCTCTTTTTTGAGCAAGTAGACGAACTCATCGAGGTCACTTCCATGGAGTTGAGCAACATAGCTCTGTATGTATTGGCGTCCCTGCTCCTCAGTCTTCTGTACAAGCAGCGAAATCAGGTCTTGCGGCGTCATGGTACGATTTCTTCTCAGGCTCAACAACCGAAACTATCTGTAGTATAGCAGTGACGAAGGTTCACGTTCAACATCTGACAATCATGTAGGGACAGATTTATCACGTCCGTCTGACCCGTTCAGCCATCTACGAACGGACGTGATAAATCTGTCCCTACATGATTGTCAGATTCATTTATGCAAGTCCATTATAGCATTGCAGCTAGTATCGATCTATATGGCGTCATTCGCTAATCTTGCACAGAGACGGGCAACTGGTCTATGACAATGACACCTTCAGGCAGTTGCAATTCCAGCGCATACGTTGCTGGCACAATCTGCGAGAAGACGAAATTACCCAGATCGTCAATCTTCTGCGTATAGGCAATCTCATTTGTACCTGTTACGCTTGAAGACGCGAGAAGTTGCACAGGTATTCCCTCAAGAGCCTCAAGTGTGGCCCCCTTGCGCGTCACAAAGCCGATGACCTCAAGCGCATCTCGGCGATTGAGACCTGGCTCGACCTGAATCGAAATGTTCAAGTCTTCCGCAGTATAGCGACGCGGCCACTGGGCGACTTGAGACGAAGCGTCGCGTTGAGATGCCAGACGCGGTTGTGCTGGCACGAATGTCGCAGTGATACGACGCGCTCCTGCCAACGTCTGGTCTCGCAAATTCTCCAGCGCACGCTTTGCCTGTTGGACTGGCGAATGATTCTGACGAGCGGCAACCTGTACAGCAGGTTGTGGTTCCAGCCAGGGATCGTTCGCAAGAAAGGCATTCAATGCGGTCAGTTCAGCGGTACAGGCCGCACATGTACGAACATGGCTTCTCACCTCTACCGATTGCTCCGGTTGAAGCAAACCGAACTGAAAATCGCCAAGCACCTGACTCGGTGGGCAATTCCAACGATATAACGTACTAGCCAGGGTACTATCCATTCTTCGATACAGTGCTACTTGAGCCATGCACGATGGACAATTCTCAAGATGCTGTATCACAGCAGGTCGC
>DAIQNC010000286.1:0-5603 GCA_036788655.1 Ktedonobacteraceae bacterium | reverse complement strand
CGTTTCAGCAGGTTCAGGATGTGCTCCATCACTGGTTTACCAACAATGGGAACCATTGGCTTCGGGCGTCTAATCGTCAATGGTCGCAGCCTCGATCCTTCCCCGCCAGCCATAACAACCGCTTTCATAGGGAGGCCCTCCTTGTGGAAGGCGACATCATGGTCGCCTATCAGGGTAGTGTGCTTGTCTTCAAGTGGTAAATGAGTACGCGAATTGGTATATAAAGGTCAGGAATATCAGAAACAGGAAGAACGGCGTAGCAATGCCACGCCGTCCCATGTTGCTCCGCTACTGACATTGTACTACACACGAAGAGCAAGACGCAAGGCAATGTTCTTCGATATAGTCTCCGTCATTCCATGATTACAAGCTCTATACCTTAGTACCAGTCGCTGATACGCCCATGCTCAACGAGCCAGCGTATAAAACGATGATAATTGGTCTCTTCGGTTGCCAGCCTTCGCTCATATTCTTCTTGAAGCCGAATGAGCTTCTGGGCCTCGTCTACGGTAAAACCCTCATCCAGGAGGGCGTCGATGAGCAAGTCTATGTATGGTTGCTGTTGTTGTTGCTGCTGCATATGCAAAGTCCTCCTTATCCTGAATTCCCACTTACCTTCAATGTACACGAAGGTACAAGCAAAGGATATATATACCCTTCACACGTCTACGATAAGTGATTTGATGACTGCAAACTGTAGTGGCGTGATGTATCACTGCCCTATGTAATGACATGATGTATCACGTCAAGGAAGAAATGTCGATTGCGCGAGCCATCGTTGGTGCGCTGCCATCTCTTCGCGGCTCTACATAATTAGACGCAAGAGAGAGACCAAATGGTCACTTTTTCTTCTCTTCACGCAAAATGTTGAGTTTCAACGTTGAAAGACGACAAAAAAGACGAAACCAGACAATGTGGTAGCAGAAACCTCACCCCTGACAACTTCACTACCATGATGAATGCTACTATACAAATTATAGCACCTGATGAAAGAGTTTTTCCAGTATTTTGCAGGCAGGTTGCGAAATCCGTAAGAAAAGGCCAGCGGCATAGCCATTTTTCGGGGAAAATAGGGAACAGATGTACGAGAAATGACGAACAGTCTTAATGCTCGTTCAGAATTGCGCGTTGGATTTCATCCACGTGGTCATAGTAGTAACTGATGGCATCATAGACTTGAGCAAGCGAAAGGTGTTGCGTCGCGGCTATCTCTTCCGGGTCTTTTCCTCCCTGAAAGAGCAAAATGATGTGGCGCACAGCCGTTTTCGAGCCTTCCACAAGCGGCTCGTTATCATACAGGTCTGAGTCTCGCACAATGTAGGGATGATTGGTTCGCTCGATAGACATATAGAGTCCTTTCACAGCATATCGAAAGTTTCGTCATTCTCATACCCACTGTATCACTGATGCTCATGTAATTTATGGCATATTTCCATAGTAACGTCAACCATGTTCTATAAGTGGAGTCTTTATCCATTTGGGTGGCGAGTGCAATGAATCGCACCTCAATATCTTTCCGATGAATAAAGACCCTATTAAGCATCCGCTATTTATATAATTTTCTCTCTATATATCTTCTCAATCAGCCTCTAAAGCCACAAAATGTATTTCATTGCTGAGTATTCTGAGCAAATTTTCAGAAACTACTTGACAAGGATGAAAAAGCAAGGTACAATATGGTCATCGAAAGGAGGTGGTGTGTAATGTATCATAGTCCTCGCTGCACAGGCAGCGTAGCTGATTCTCACACCTTCCAGTCGAGAGGAGTTCGCTTCTAGCTGACCTTCTCGCTGCACCCGGCTTAGGAGCCGAGTGAAGGTTTGAATCTTACACTGGCAGGATGTTTGTCAACACTCTTGCCTGTGCAGCAAACCCAGAGCGAGTGCGAAGAACTTTGCCTCTGCTCTGGGCATTTTTGTACATTCTTTTAAGGGTTACATATTCACCCTGTAATTTCTTATCGTTTGCCCACCATTCATTGATAAATACATTCTTTTCTTCTTACCTTATATAATTTGTACTGGCCTTACCCGACCCATATATCCCAATCACTCATGTGCATATAACCTTTTCATACATCGTGCGTAAATATTACACGGTAGTGATGAGTTATGTAACAACTTCGTTTCCGTAATTCTCTATCTCTAAAAGAACAAACGAGAGAAGCTTCTAAAAGCTATTTATCTTATGGGTCAGGCAGGAACTCTATGGAAGATGGCACGGGTGGAACGCACATAACGCCTCATGTACACTATGAGCGGCAGCGGCTCGACGTTGCACTGCTACGGCGAGAGCTACGAACGCAGATGTTTGGCCTTGATGAGCGTTTACGATATGTTCCTGTTGTTGACTCCACAAATACATTGGCGATGCAGTTAGCGCGGGAAGAGGTCGCACGAGAAGGCACGGTTATTGTTACCGATAGCCAGACGGCGGGGAAGGGAAGACTTGGACGACGCTGGATTGATGCGTTCGGGTACAATGTCCTCTCATCCACGATTCTCTGGCCTCACTTCCCTCTGTATCTGTTAGTCATGTTCGCGTCTCTCGCCGTTGCCGATACTATCGACGACCTGTTTCCTGAGAGTCGGGGCGATGTGCCGCAGGTGGCAATTAAATGGCCCAATGATGTCCTCATCGCGGAACGCAAGGTCGCGGGTATCCTGGTCGAGACAAGCCATGATCGTTCAGGGCGCCTCATTGCTATTCTAGGCATCGGCGTCAATGCACACGAGTTACCAGCGCGTTTCATTGATGATACAACATCATCGCTACTAGAAAGGGCGACCACACTTGAGACAGCTTATGGATATGCGGTGAGTCGAGAGGCATTTCTCGCACGCCTTATTGAGCATCTTGAAGCCTCTTATCTCGCGCTAGAGCAGGAAACTGGACATCGTATCGACCTCGTAGAGCAGAACGACCCTGATCATTTTAGACACCAGATGAACCAATCACATAGTACACCTCGCACAATTGTAGCGTCTCGACTGATACGAGAGCGATGGCGAGGGCGATTATCGACCATAGGACGCGCTATTCAGGTGCGTCAGGGCAATACACTCATAGAAGGGGTTGCGGAAGACGTAGACGAAAGCGGAGAGTTGTTGCTACGACGTTCTTCAGGTGAGCGCGTCACCATTACCTGGGGAGACATCGGGTATCCAACTGGCGACCCAACGAACACTCCCACAGCGTAACCACACTGGCATTGACGCCAGAATGCACGAGGGGAAAGAATATATGGAGACATCAGAGGTATTTCTTACAGACGATGGTTTAAGGCAGGCACTCAGTCAACTGGAGTTTCTACGTACCGTCAAACGAGCCGAGGTTGCTCAATATCTGCATGAGGCTAAAGAGTCAGGCGACGTAATTGACAATGCGGCCTACGAGGATGCCAGAACGCAGCATCATAATCTTGAGGGGCGCATTTTCGAGCTTGAGCAGATGGTCGCCAGAGCGCGATTGATTGATCGCGGTGTGCAGAGCGATGTTATCTCGCTTGGCTCCGTCGTTCACCTCTGCGCCAGCGATGAGCGTGAGTACCACTATACCATTGTGGGCGCGTTCGAGGCCGAGCCACGTGCCGGGCGTATCTCGAACGAATCCCCCGTAGGCAAGGCTCTGCTCGGTCACAAAATCGGCGATGTGGTCATTGTTTCCACTCCGGGCGGCGTCAAAGAATACACTATCCGCTCCATCCAGTAATACATTTTTTGAATTCGTAGGGACAGATTCATCACGTCCGCCTCGCATATAGATTGGCGAGGCGGACGTGATGAATCTGTCCCTACGAATGTATTGTCTGGACGCTTACCCTGACTTTTTGTATTACCATCTATTCAGTATGAAAAAACAATGATACAATAGGCGTCGATATAAAACATATTATAATGCTGTGGGTCTAAGCTGATACATGTAGTGCCGTGATTTATCACGGCTGTACGTTCGACAGACTGCCGTGATAAATCACGGCACTACATGTTTTTATACATGAAGACATATATGATGTTAGACCTGTGGAGCAATACCTGTGAGGATAACTATGCCAAATGAACGGGAGTCACGATTACAACATTTACAGTCATTACGCGAACACGGAATTAACCCCTATCCAAACGCTGTAGAGCGCACACATACCATTGCAGATGTTCTGGAACACTTTGATGAATATGCTGCAAAGGGAACTGAAGGCTCGTTTACACTGGTTGGGCGCATTCGCCTGATTCGTGATATGGGAAAATCATCCTTTGTGGATATCGAGGATGGTACAGGCAGAATACAGACCTACTTCCGCATCAATGATGTCGGCGAAGAGGCGTATAAGTTGTTCAAGCTCCTGGACATGGGCGATTTCGTGCAGGTGAGTGGCTATCTGTTCCGCACAAGAAAAGAAGAGCGTACACTACACGTCCTCACTTTCCGCGTTCTGTCAAAGGGCTTGCAGCCATTACCTGAGAAATATCATGGTCTGGAAGATAAAGAATTGCGTCAGCGCAAACGTTATCTCGACCTGCTCTCGAATGGCGATGAGGCTCGTCAAATATTCGTGACACGTAGCCGGACCATCAGTGCCGTGCGTCGTTACCTCGATGAGCATGATTTCATTGAAGTCGAGACACCGACTTTACAACCGCTCTATGGCGGAGCGACGGCACGTCCATTCGTGACGCATCACAATACACTTGACCGCGAACTCTACCTGCGTATCGCGGTGGAACTTTACCTCAAACGCCTACTCGTAGGTGGTTATGAGCGCGTCTATGAGATTGGACGCAACTTCCGCAACGAGGGTATCGACCGTAGCCACAATCCAGAATTCACCATGCTGGAGTTTTATCAGGCATATGCCGATTATCGAGAGGCGATGCGTGTGGTCGAGGAGATGGTGGCCTCTGTCGCGCTGGCGGTGAAGGGGACAACACACATCGTCTATCAGGGAACAGAGATTGACCTGACTCCGCCCTGGAAGCGTATCCCCTTGCTCGAAGCCATTGCCGAGTTCACGGGCATCGACGTGAACCGCTTCCCCGATAGAGATAGTCTCGCCGCCGCGATGCGAGATGGTGGCTATGAGGTTGACCCGAAACTTGGTTGGGGGCGTCTTGTCGATGATTTGATGAAGGCAATGTTCCGCAAAGGCAATCCAGCACTCAAGCAAGCGATGTTCCTGTATGACTATCCGCTCGATGTCTCACCGCTCACCAAGCAGCATCGTGAGACACGTGGTCTGGTCGAACGCTTCCAACCGTTTGTCGGTGGTCTGGAACTGGGCAACGCCTATACCGAGCTGAACGACCCACTCGATCAACGCGCTCGCTTCGAGGATCAAGCACGTCAACGCGCTCAAGGTGACGAAGAGGCGCAGGTACTCGACGAGGATTTCTTAGAGGCTCTGGAAATAGGAATGCCACCCACTGGTGGTGTCGGAATCGGCATTGATCGCCTCGTCATGCTCATGGCAGACCAGGAGTCGATACGCGACGTGATTCTCTTCCCCACCATGCGTAAACTAGCCGACGAAATGTAGGAGCGTGATTATGAACGTTTAGAAGAACATGTAGGGGCGTGATTATCAAATTTAATCGACGAAATCGGTC
>DAIQNC010000285.1:287-5633 GCA_036788655.1 Ktedonobacteraceae bacterium | reverse complement strand
CATGTGGCAAACAACCGACAAGCAAGCGCGCTCTACGATATCTCTACAGCTTACACAAAGATACGTGAATTAGAGGCAGCACAAGCGTATGCTTTTCGCTCTATTGATAAAGCGATTACAACAGATAGACTTTACATCGTTCCTCGCTTCATCACTCTAGCTCAGAAAATACAAGACAAAGACCCACATGAACCACATGCAACCGCTATTTTGGAGTATGCTCAAGCTGCTTTACACACAAATACCAAAGGAGGTCTAAATTGATTACACACGTCGTCCTTTTGCAACCAAAGGCACAGACAACATCAGATGAAATCACAGAGGCATTAGAGCATGTACAAGCTCTTCAACATGCCATTCCTGGTATAGAAAGTGTGCAAGTTGGTGAGAATCTCAACAAGTCAAACAATCGAGCATATACACATGGGTTTGTGATGCGTTTTACGAATGCAGAGGTATTCAAGGGCTATGCACCTCATCCGGCTCATCAACCAGTGAGCGAGGAACTCCAACGTATTTGTGACAGCATCATTGATTTTGACGTTGAATAAACCCACAGAGGAGAGCAGAAGCAATGACAGACATCATCGAAGTTCGTACCACCACAGATTCGATTGAAGGCGCACACCAGATCGCCGATGCTCTCGTCTCAAAACGTTTGGCAGCTTGCGTCCAGGTTTCCGGTCCCATTACCAGCACGTATTGGTGGCAGGGAACAATAGAACGAGCGCAAGAGTGGGTCTGCACAGCAAAGACACGGAAGGCGTTGTATCAACAGGTCGAGGAGGCGATTCGCACGCACCACAGCTATGAGACGCCGGAAATCCTGGCGGTCGATATTGTGGATGGCAATGCTGATTATCTACGCTGGGTCGAGCAAGAGACAAATGAGGGGATCAGGGCCAAATAGTTTCTTGACCATTGTTACCTTGACGTTAACATCATAATCCTATCTATAGGACATGATTGATGGTGATTTCTAGAAGCAAAGGAGAGAGTATGAACAGAAGCAGACTACCCGATTTCGATTCTATACGCCAAACGAATGTGTATGGCGTCGAGTATTGGAGCGCACGTGACCTCATGCCTCTTCTTGGCTATGATTACTGGCAGAACTTTCAGCATGTCATTAAAAAAGCGATGAAGTCGGCAACTGAGAATGGCCTTGTGCTGGCCGATCACTTTAGTGATACCACTAAGGTGATCGCTGCTGGTAAAGGGGCAAAAATGTCAGTCAAAGACTACAATCTGAGCAAACGAGCTTGTCATCTCATCGCACAGAATGGTGATCCAGAGAAGCCGCAGATTTCAGCAGCGCAAAACTATTTCTCATTTACTGCTGAATTTTACGATATGCACCAAGCGCGGCTCGAACAGGAGAAACGCCTCGCCATTCGTCTCAAGGTGAGCGAAAGCTACAAGCAATTAGCTGATGCCGCCTATCAGTCTGGAGTGAATAGTGAAACCTTCGGCATTTTTGTTGATGCTGGGTATATGGGTTTACATCATCATACTGTGGAAGAACTCAAAGAACGCAAAGGCATTCCTAAACGAGAGGATTATCTAGACAATATTACACGCGAGGAACTATCAGCTATTGACTTCAAGAATGTGCAAACCGAGGCGAAGCTCAAGCGTGATCCCGTCGAGGGTCTAGATGAGGCATCGCGGACACACTACTTTATCGGGGATCAGGTGCGTCGTGCGATAGAGGCGATGCATGGACCGATGCCGGAAGATTTGCCGCCAGCGACCTCAATTCGGAAGATGGTCGAAGAGCGACGGCGAAAACAGAAGAAGACGCTAAGGACAAAGACACGGAAAGATGACCAAACACAGCTCTTCGATGAGCCGCCCGCATCTCCATAAGCACTCACAATGCTTGGCACTTTGCCTCACTCAAGGTAACAAGCCCTTTCAGATCATATGCTCCAGATGGGACATATGATCATCAGAGAAAAGGGAAGTTCTATGGACTCATAAAGGGTGTTTCACTGTGAAACATCCATGTAAAGGCAGGGCATATGGCTGATCAGTCACCACAGCACATGTCGCCATTCGATGCTATCCGACACATTGATGATGAGCATGGCGAATACTGGAGCGCACGTGAACTTTCTAAGCTCCTCGGCTATACACGCTTCGACAATTTTACAAAGGTTCTCATCAAAGCTGAAGAAGCGTGTCAAACCAGCGGACAAGCCGTTTTAGATCATATGCTGCATGTGAAGCATATGATCGTTACGGACAAAGGAGCCAAACGTCCCGCAGATGATGTGCTACTCTCTCGATATGGTGCTTATCTTGTGGTGCAAAATGCCGATCCAACCAGAAAACCTGTTGTTGGACTTGGACAAACCTATTTTGCTGTGCAGACACTCCAACAGGAGCTTGCCGACGAACTGAGTTCGTTACCCCAGGACGAATTGCGTCTGCTGCGACGATCACAGATGAATATTTACAATACGCAACTCGCTGAGGCTGCTCGTGATGCAGGTGTCATTCAGCCCCGTGATTTCGCTCTATTTCAGGATCATGGATATCGGGGATTATATGGAGGTCTCCACGAGAATGATATTCACTCACGTAAGCATCTCTCTTCTAAGCAGAAGATATCAGATTATATGGGCAGCGAGGAAACAGGCGCAAACATCTTCCGCGCTACACAGACCGAAGCGAAGCTCCGACGCGACCAGGTGGATACCAAGGAACAAGCCAATACCACTCACTTTGATGTAGGACGTGAGGTGAGAGAGGCAATCAGGCGATTAGGTGGAACGATGCCAGAAAACTTACCTACTCCCACAAAGAGTATTCAGCAACTTCAGCGCGAGGAGCAAAAGCGTATCGAGTCGAGGCGACAACCTTCGCTTTTCGATCTGCCAGCTTCTGACGAATAATGGGACAGATAGAGTTCGTCCAATTGACATGCTCAGATGTACGCCATTTGCGTACACCTGAAACAAGACAAACAGGGATAGTAACCAATGGTTCAGCGGAAGGACATGTCGTATGACACCAGTAGAGAAGCCATTTCGGATCATATGCTCCACATGAGGCATATGATAAGGAGGGTGCAAGATGTTTTGGGAGTGCTTCGGTGCTGGCAACTGTGGTTGTCAAAACCATAGTTGAGTAGAGAGGTGCATCTTGGGAATGGTGGATAAGAGCAACCGTTATCGTAATAATAACGGTTGGCAAGGATAAACCTATGCAAAAGCAGAATGAAACAATGAGAGAAAGAGCTGTAATGCTCGTGCCGCAAGAGGTGCGTGAAGTGGACTTCTATGGCGATGTGCTGCTGGTTGCATTAGTCAATGATATTGCTTACGTTGCTTTGCGTCCAATTGTCGAGTTTCTCGGTATTGAATGGGCTCCACAGTACCAGCGTCTTCAGAGGGATGAGATTCTTGATGAAGAGCGGCGACTTGTCATGATGGCTAGTGCTGATGGAAAGCAGCGTGAGATGGTAGCACTTCCCTTAGAGTTTCTTCCAGGCTGGCTCTTTGGCATTGCAGGAAGCCGTCTCAAAGATGCTGAAAAGGCAGAGAAGCTTAAACGATACCGACGTGAGTGCTTTAGTGCTCTTTGGCGTGAGTTTGGACAACCCACAGCTGCTCCTGTTCCTTCATCGCCTTCTTCGATTGCTCTCACTCAGGTACGTGACCTTGCGCTAGCTGTAGCACAGATGGCAGAGCAGCAAATTGAATTGCAGGGGCAAGTCATGACGGTGAACGCACGAGTAGACCGAGCCGCCATCGTGGTGAGTGATCTACAACGTCGTCTGAGTAATGTTGAACGGAAGATAGAACCCCAGGCGACTATTCGTGAGGAGCAGGCCGCTGAGATATCAAATCAAGTGAAAGCCCTCGCCGAACTTCTGACGAGCAAACATCCCGGCAAGAATCACTATCAGAGCATTTTCGGCGAAATCTATCGTCGCTTTGGAGTGAGCAGCTATAAGCGGATACGACAGGGACAATACGAGGCTGTTCTGGCATTCCTGGATGATTGGCACAAAGCAGTGCAACAAGGGCAGCTGCCTTCTGATCAGTCATAAAACCATTGCCGTTCCTCTACGACGCGAAAGGACAGTATGTTAGCATTTTCCAGACCACCCATTGGTTCCTTGCAGGCACAGCCTATCGCCTTTGAAGAATTCCCAGATTCCTATTTCTGGCTCTGGGTAGCCAGAAATTGGTTTTTTGGAGACACGCCGCTGGAGGAGTGGGAAGAACTAACGCCGTATGAGGCTCCTTATCTCATCATAGCAAGCCAATTAAATGAAGTTGGCGAGGGGAGGAGTGCGACAGGACCAACGGATCAGGTCTTTGTCAAAAAGGAGGATCTCGCCTTCGCCGAACGCTACCCAGTGCTCCTCACGCAACGATCACCAGCGACACAACCACCACAAAAGCCTTCCGAGGTACTGATTGGCACCTGTGGCATCGTGATTGACCTCGACTACGGAACACTCTGGCTCTACACGCTTGATGCACTGGGTGAAGTTGGAAAAGATATCTGGAGCCGTCTGAAAAAAGGAGCAACAACGACGCCACGGCATGAACTGCTCAAGGGGATGCTTGATGTCGATGTGGGTTTCTCGGTACAGAACGAACTGGAAAACCGTGTGAGTCACGAATGGTGGAGTCAATCCCAGCAGGCGGCGCGAGAACTTGCTCAACTGTACTACCAGCTCCACCAACGCCTGGTTCCCCCACAAATACCATCATTTATCCCTCAAGTTTCTCGACCACTTCCTCCTACCAAGAATGTCATGCATGGACAGCGGCTGCTCATTCCTCAACTCGAACCGGTTGAAGGGGTCTTGCTGGCATTAAGTCACGCTCCGAAGGGAGAGCAAGGAGGATGGAAAGAGATCGACGCAATTCCAACGTATGTCCATCGGCGACCAACAAGTGTGACAGAAGTGACCGTTCGTCCACGTGACGTCGAACTGGTATCAGGAGACATTACCAAACAACTCTGGCAGCACGTCCGGCAGTTTAATGATGTCGATGGTGATATTTTTCTGGCGATGCTTGCTCAATACCTGGGTACACCGCCAGCAACCGATGACGACGGAGGAGTCTGGATTACGACAAATCAAATACTCGAATATCGGGGAATACAGCAAAAGACGCATCGCAAGGAACGCCCAAAGAAAGGAGAAGTATCCCATCGAAAAGCAGGGCATCGTCTCGAAGACATGCAAGAGGTCGCAGATGGTGTAGATCGCATTCGAGATACGCACCTGACCATCCGCATGTGGAAGGAAAACCATAAACGAAAACGTTCTGCTACCAAGACCACACGAAAGCGCATCTACAAGCAAGAAAGTTATCT
>DAIQNC010000285.1:0-265 GCA_036788655.1 Ktedonobacteraceae bacterium | reverse complement strand
GGAAGATGCTCCAGTAGTAGAGACAAATCTTCAGATTGCCTGGCGTTTTCTACCGGGGAGCTGCCTTAATGCACTGCTGGGAGGTCCGAATTATCGGGCTGCGACATTGCTTCAACAGGCGTTACGCTATGACCCCTACCATGAGATGTGGGAAAAACGCTTGGCACGCTACTTTACGTTTCAAATGCGAATCAACGCCGAGTTCGGGGGTACAACGATTCGGCGTACTATTGGAACGCTTTTAGATGAACTCGCACTTGCGCCG